>JAISIA010000076.1 GCA_031262295.1 Bacteroidales bacterium
CTTTGCTGGTGTTTGTTGTGCCATTGTTCCAAAGGCAACACATACACATAAAACTGTTAAAAAGATTTTTTTCATTATTATAATTTTTTAATTATTATTTAACTATTTTTTAAAATAACGCTGCAAATATATAACTTATATTTTAAATAACACTATTTTAGATTAAAAAATATATTAAACCTTATTATGATAAAATATATAAACATCTATTTATCAAAATACAATCTCTAATATTTTCAATTAATTTATTTGTTTTGTTTATCAACAAAAATTATAACTTATGGCACAAAAAACATTAAAAAAAATAAAAAAATATTGAAAAATAAATACAAAATAAGTATAAAAATAACCTAATTTTGTACTTTTTTAGACCTATTTTCAACAATAAGTTTATTATTTTATCATAATACTATCTTTTATTACCTATCAAAAAGTATAGTAATAGAAAACTTATTTATCAAAATAGTGTATCTTTGCAAGCGTTATTAATTATTTTTTAATAAAAAACACAAATGAATAAGAATAGTAGCATATTTGTTGCAGGTCATAAGGGTTTGGTTGGTTCTGCCATTGATAAACTTTTACAAGAAAAGGGTTATACAAATATAATTAGAAGAAATTTTGAAGCCTTAAATCTTTCAAATCAAGAAAAAACTAAGGATTTTTTTGAAAAGACTCGTCCTGAATATGTATTTCTTGCTGCAGCTCATGTAGGCGGAATAGTAGCTAATAATATTTATAGAGCAGATTTTATATACAATAATCTACAAATACAAAATAATGTAATTTATAATTCCTATAAATATGGTGTAAAAAAATTGCTTTTTCTTGGTTCAACTTGTATATATCCTGCTCAATGTCCTCAACCTATGAAGGAAGAATATCTTCTAACAGATACTTTGGAATATACCAACGAACCTTATGCTATTGCTAAAATTGCAGGATTAAAAATGTGTGAGAGTTTCAATTTGCAATATGGAACTAATTTCATAGCTGTTATGCCAACCAATTTATATGGTCCAAATGATAATTTCAACTTAGAAAAAAGTCATGTTCTTCCTGCCTTAATCAGAAAGGCTCATTTGGGAAAGGCATTAATGGAAGGAGATTGGGAAATGATAAGAAAGGATTTGAAAAAATATCCAATAGAAAAAGTTGATCAAAATTCTTCAGAAAAAGATATAGAGGATATATTAGAAAAATATGGAGTAAAAAAAGAAAATGGAAAAGTTTCAATTGAAATATGGGGAAGTGGTACTCCTTTAAGAGAATTTCTTTGGAGCGAAGAAATGGCTGATGCATGCATTTTTGTTATGGAGAATGTAGATTTTGAAGATTTAAAACCTAAAAACACAGACCAAATTAGAAACTGTCACATAAATATAGGAACAGGAAAAGAAATAACAATAAAAGATCTTGCATACCTAATTGCAAAAACTATTGATTTTTCTGGTGATATTGTTTTTAATTCAAATAAACCTGATGGAACTATGAGAAAATTAACCGACCCAAGTAGATTAAATTCCTTAGGATGGCATCATAAAATAGAGATAGATGAGGGAATTAAAAAATTATATTCTTGGTATAAAACATCTCTTTTTTCAATATAACTCTATCTTTTATTAGTGAATATTCTAATAAAAGATGTATATTTGCCGACTAAAATTGATAAAATCTTTAATAAAAGATGTTAAACAGACACTTTCTTAGAGCAAAGGTTCTCCAATGGCTATATGCTTTTGAACTTAATGGTTCTACAAATAAGGAAATACATAAGCAAAAATTGCTTGATAGTATATCGCTTATCTCAGATTTACAAATCTATCTCATTGCTGCCTTTTTGGAATTGCATAATATGGCAGAAAAGATTATGGAGGAGAATAAAAACAAGTATCTCCCAAGTGAAGAAGATAGAAATCCCAATTTAAAATTTATTAATAATGCATTTTTCAAATTGATTTTAGAAGATAAAACAATTCAGAAAAAGATGGATAAATTGAAGATTTCTTTTTCAGAAGAAGATGCAATTTTTAGAAATATTTTTAAGGGAATTACCAAAAGTACTGCATATATAAATTATATGAAAACAAGTAAGGATGATTTTCTATTGGACAAATCCTTATCCTTAAATATATTTAGAAAGTGGATTTGTGGTAATAAGGATATTTATGAACTAATAAGAGAAAAACATCTTTCTTGGACAATTGATTATAGTACAATTGCTGTTCAGGTTTTAAAGTTTTTCAGATTAGTTACTCCTGAAAGTAATTTTGAAGATATTGATAAGGATTTAATAGATACTAATTATGTAGTTACACTATTTTCAAATACTATTGATAATGATGAGGAATATAATTCTCTAATCAATAAAAGGAGTAAGAATTGGGATATGGATAGGGTTGCAACTATGGATATGATAATAATAAAAATGGGTATAACCGAGTTATTATTTTGTCCAACTATTCCTGTTAATGTTACGCTTAACGAATATGTTGAATTATCCAAAGAATATTCCACAAGCAAGAGTAAGCTTTTTGTAAATGGATTATTGGATAAAATAACTATTGATCTTCGTTCTAAGGGAAAGATAAATAAGGATGAGAATATTGAGGAGGAATTTTATAAAGACGAGGATGAAAATAATCAAGCAATTAATTATATGCTAAATGAAGAGAAGTAATTTTAGAAATATTATATTTTTGTTTTGTTGTATATTTATTACATCTTGTTTTTTTTCTTGTAATAAATCTTCCGACCAAGTAAGTACAAGTTTGGTTGAAAACACAACAAGCATTAAATTTTCAAAAGACTTTATAGATTTTGGAGAAATAAATTCGGGAGAGATTGTAACTTGTAGTTTTAAATTTAAAAATACAGGT
Organism: Bacteroidales bacterium; assembly: GCA_031262295.1. Taxonomy (GTDB): domain Bacteria; phylum Bacteroidota; class Bacteroidia; order Bacteroidales; family P3; genus UBA10566. The sequence goes on from JAISIA010000076.1 coordinate 2,880, forward strand.
AAGAATGATTTAATCATAACTTCCGTTAGTGCCAATTGTGGATGTACAGTTGCTGATTATCCTCGTGAAAAAATAAAACCACAAGGCGAAGGACAGATAACTGTTCGTTATGATTCCAAAGGTAGCATGGGTATAAGAATATCAAAAGAGATATATGTTTTGGCAAATACCCTACCTCCTACTACCAAATTACGTATAGCAGCAGATATAAATTAGTTAATTAATAATAAAAATAATAAAAATAATAAAATATGAATTTATTAAACGTTTTACTTATGGCTTCTCCTCAACAAGGTGAAGCAGGTGGTGCTTCTGGATTTTCTTCCATAATAATGTTAGTAGCAATTATCGCTATTTTCTATTTCTTTATGATAAGACCTCAATCAAAAAGAGCAAAGAAAGAAAAGCAATTTAGAGAAGCCTTACAAAAGGGACAAAAGGTGATTACAATTAGCGGTGTTCATGGAAAAATATCCGAAATAAAAGAAACCAGCATTATTTTGGAAATTGCTAATGATGTAAGAATAGAAGTAGAAAAATCAGCTATTGCTATTGACCCTGCAAGTATTGCTCAAAAATAAAACTTTTATTGAAATTAGTTGCTCTTACTGGGAATATAGGAAGTGGTAAAACATTTATATGTTCTGTATTTGAACATATAGGTATTCCTGTTTTCTATTCGGATATTGCAGCTAAAAACCTCTATTTTGACAAATCAATACTAAGAGAAATAGAAAAAGTATTTGGCAAGAATTTAATCAAAGACAATGTTTTGGATAAAGAAGCATTGTCTTTGATTGTTTTTAATGATAAAGAAAAATTAAAAACTTTGGAAGAGATAACTCATCCTAAGGTTTGGGAAAGTTTTCTTTATTGGAAGGAAAAACAAAGTTCTCCATACGTTATAATGGAATCAGCCATTTTATTTGAAAAACATTGGAATACAAGATTTGATTATGTAATCAGTGTAAGGGTAGAAGAAAAAATTGCAATTGCAAGAGCAATGAAAAGGGATAATTCTTCGTTAAAGTTAATTGAGAATAGAATGTCTCAACAAATGAATATTGAAGAAAAATGCAAATTATCCAACTTTGTAATAGAAAATAATGAAAATGATATGCTCCTATCTCAAATATTGGAAATAAATAATAGAATTATAAATTCATAAAACAAAGAAAATACAAATTAGTTTCAAAATATAAAAATAAAGATCATGAGAAAAATTACTCTTTTTCTATTGGCAACTGCCTTTGTAAATATTTCTTTTTGTCAATTATCCATTAGTGGCAAGCCAAGAATAAATTCCCAAATAAAAGCTCTCGTTTCAGCAAATATAAATATTGAAAAGCCCGATTTAACTGAGGCTATAAAGTATGATAATAATCCAGATAATTTCTATAAGATGCGTCGCTTTGGAGTTATTATTCCAACAGAGATAAATTTCTTTAATGAGGCAGAAAGTTTTGATGTTAAAGAAGGAAAACTTTGGATTTTAAAGATAAAAAGCGATGATGCACAAGCATTATCCCTATATTTTGATAATTTCTTTATTCCACAAGGAGGAGAATTGTTTATATATGACAATAATCAAGAGCAGATACTTGGAAAATATACTTCAATAAATAATAATGAACAAGGAACATTTGCAACAGAATTATTATATGGAGACAACCTAATTATGGAATATTTTCAGCCTAATGATGTAAAACAAGAAGCTAATATGAATATTAATAAATTAGGTTATGCTTATAGAGATTGTGAAAAAAACTATAAGATAGGATTTAATACATCTGGCTCATGTAATGTTAATGTTAATTGTAGCGAAGGAGATGATTATAGAGATGAACAAAGAGGTGTTGTTAAAATACAAATAACCACTTATTATTCTATGGGCTTTTGTTCTGGAACATTAATAAATAATACTCAAAATGATTTAACTCCTTATATTCTTTCAGCAGCTCATTGCGTTGCAGATGTAACAGCAAATAATTATAATGATTTTATATTTTATTTTAACTATGAAGCCTCTGGATGTTCTCAAACAACAGAGCCTACACCTAAGACTTTATTAGGATCAAGTCTAAAAGCAAAAGGAGATTATTCAGATTTTCTTCTTATGGAATTAAAAGATTCCGTTCCTTATAGCTACAATGCCTACTGGAATGGTTGGAAAAAAGATGATGTTGCATCAAGTAGTGGAGTTGCAATTCATCATCCAGGAGGAGATATAAAGAAGATTTCAACCTATAATCAACCATTAACACCTTATACAGGAGATTATCCAGATAGAGGAAACACACATTGGCTTGTTTATTGGTCTCCTACTCAAAATGGTTTTGGAATAACAGAAGGAGGATCTTCGGGATGTCCCATATTTAATTCTTCTGGATTAGTTGTAGGAACATTAACAGGAGGTTTATCTGCTTGTAATAATGTTCCAGATAATATGAAATTAGATCTTTTTGGAAAGGTATCATACTCTTGGGAAAGCAATGGAACAAGTGATAATACTAAGTTGCAACCTTTTTTAGACCCAACAAATAGTGGAGTTAATGAATTATATGGAAGAAATTATCAAGAGTCTTCTTCCCTACTTGAAGTGGATAATGAAAAAACGCCATTTACAATATACCCTAATCCTGCAAAAGATGAAGTATTCATAGATATGTCTATGCAAAAACACCCAACAACTCTTACAATATATGATATATATTCAAGAGAAGTAAAAAAAGAAATTATACCTCAAAATACTAATTCCTATAAATTGGATATAAGTACTCTTTATTCTGGGACTTTTATCCTTAAATTCTCAACAAATAATAGGAATTGGACAAAAAAGCTAATAATTAATCCTTAGTTTATTTTATGAATGATGAAAAAATTAAAACTAATGAGCAATTGCTTTTAGCAAAAAAATATGTAGAAGAGACTAATACTAATATATTTTTAACGGGTAAGGCAGGAACAGGAAAGACAACCTTTCTTAGAGGATTGCAAAATACTCTTCCAAAACGTATGGTTGTTCTTGCCCCAACAGGAGTTGCTGCAATAAATGCTAATGGTGCAACAATACATTCTTTTTTCCAAATATCCTTTGGTCCTTTTTTAGAAAAAAATGTATCAAATAATAAGAATGGAAATTCTCATTTTCGTTTTAGTAAGAATAAATTAAATATTATTCGCTCCTTAGAACTTATAATTATTGATGAAATTTCTATGGTAAGGGCGGATCTTTTAGATGCTATTGACTATACTTTGCGTCTTATAAGATATAGGCAAAGAAATATTCCCTTTGGTGGAGTTCAACTTCTAATGATTGGAGACTTGCAACAGCTGCCTCCTGTTTGTAAGGATGAGGAATGGGATATGCTGCACTACTATTATGATACTCCATATTTTTTCTCTTCAATTGCATTACAAAAATCAAGTTTCATTACAATAAATCTTAAAGAGGTCTTTCGTCAAAAAGATAAACAATTCATTAATATATTAAATGCTGTAAGGAATAATAATATAACAGAAAAACTTCTTGATAAATTAAATGATAGATCTAATGTAGATTTTGATCCTTCCTTAGATGAGGGATATATTATCCTTACTACACACAACTATCAGGCAAAACAAATTAACGATAGTAAATTAAAAAACTTAGATTTTCCAATAATATCCTACACAGCCACTGTTAATGGAGAGTTTCCTGAAAATTCCTATCCCAATGATTTTATTTTGGAATTGAAAATAGATGCTCAGGTTATGTTTATTAAAAATGATATTGGAGAGTTTTCAAAAAGGAAGTACTATAATGGAAAAATTGGCAAAATTGTATCCTTAGATGAAGATACAATTGTGGTTCGTTGTCCCAATGAAAGCGAAGATATTGTTGTAAAAAAACACACTTGGAATAATTTAAAGTATGAGATAAATCCAGAAAATAACGAAATTGAACAAATTAGTTTAGGAACCTTTGAACAATATCCTCTAAGACTTGCTTGGGCAATAACAATTCATAAAAGTCAAGGTTTAACCTTTGATAAGGTTATAATAAATTCCAATCAGGCTTTCGCCTCAGGACAGGTCTATGTTGCCCTTTCTCGTTGCAGAACCTTAGAGGGGATTATCCTATCCTCTACTATTAATCCTCAATCAATAATAGTTGATAACACATTAGTTGAATTTGATAAAGAGCAAGAAGAAAATATTCCATCCAAAGAGAGATTAGAAAACGATAGTATTCTTTATTTGGAAAAAAGTCTTTTGGATTTATTTTCTTTCAATGACATAAAATATATTTTAGATGATATAGAAAAACTTTCCAATGAAGAAATATGTAAGACATTTCTTTCCTCTGCAAATAGGATTAATGATAAGATAAAAATATTTAATAAAAATATTTTTGAAGTTGGTCTAAAATTTGAAAAAGAAATTAGAAAGCTTTCCCCCAAAGGTGTAAGTGAAAAATTAATTGAAAGAATCATAAAGGGTGCAGAATATTTCATTTTTCAACTAAAAGATATTGTAGATATACATTATATCTTAGATGATATAAATTTGGATAGTAAATTAGAAAACAAAAAAATTACATTATCAGATAGTTTTTTCTACGAACTTATTTTAAAGATAGAACTATTTAAAGTCTTGGATGAAAATTTTTCATTAAAGAACTTTCTTCACAAAAGAAATAATTTAATAATTGAAAATCCAAAAAAACTTATCAATAGCTATAAAGAAGAAAATTCGTCTTTTAAAAAGAAAACAATTTCTCAAGATACCCAAAACAAAGACCTATTTGAAGCACTAAGAGAGTGGAGAAAATTAAAATGCAAAGAAGAAAATAAGGAAGCATATATGATTTTGAGACAATCTTCGTTAATAGAAATATCAAATACTCTGCCTTTAACCGAAAAAGAACTAATAAACATTAAGGGAATTGGAAAGAAAAAGGTTGCTCAATATGGAAAAGAGATATTAGATATTGTATATGACTACAAAATGAATTAAAAAAAAGAAATAAAAAAGTATAAATAAAAAAATAGGATTATGATTTATTTAAGAAAAACAATAAAGACATTAAGTATAAGTAAGGCAAATTATATTATTGCATTATTAGTTTTTGCTATACTCTTTTCTTGTTGTTCTTCCCCAAGATATGGCAAAACTAAAAAGAAGAGAAAGAAATGTAACTGTCCTACATTTTCTCAGATAAACTTTTCAAAAATTGAAAAAACCTATTTCTTAAATAGCACTGCCTCTATTGGAAATTCTTGAAAATAGAGAATAACATTTTTTTCCTCCGTTTCATAATCATATACATTCTCTAAGACTCCGTCAAATCTTGCAGTTATTGTACTATCTGTTGCATTTATTACCTTTAAACTTCCTGATTTATATTCAAACCATTGCTCAAAAGCAATAGGATAAGTTGTGCTTTTGTTCTCTTGATATTGCACCCTATAATTTGCAAAAGAACCATCTTCTAAAATTTGAACATGGGCATAGACTCTTTTTCTAACAATTGCTAAATTAGGATCACTTTCATCATCAGTGCAAGCTATTAGATCTATCATCTTATAATCTTCCGATCCAATTGGCTCTCTCTTTGCATACATCTCTGCTAAGGATGCTCCTTCCCAAATTACATCCCCTATTTGAGCTTTAAAATATATTCCTTTTGAAGGAATACTTCTCTCAAATGGAACTTCCTCTTTTTCTTCTTCCTTACATGAGTAGAAAAATACAGGAACAACTATTAAAAATGCTAAAATTATACCACCAATCTTTTTCATATATGTAAATTTTTTGTGGGTTATGCTTTTGCAAAGATTAAAAAAAAATTAATAACTACAAAAAATAACCCTTTTTATTTGCGAGAAATGGCTTTTTTTGCAGCCAAAACTATATCCCTACTCTTTAAATGAAACTCTTGCATTAACTCTTCAGGCTTGCCCGATTCACCAAAACAATCATCAACTCCAACATATTCCATTGGTAAAGGATAATTTCTTGCTAAGACTTGTGCTATTGAATCGGATAAACCTCCATTGAATTGATGCTCTTCGCAAGAAACAACACAACGGGTCTTCTTTACAGAAGACAACACTGCCTTTTCGTCCAAAGGTTTTATTGTATGAATATTTATTATTTCTGCACTTATACCCTCCTTTTCCAATTCTTCACACGCAAGGATTGCTTCCCAAACCAAATGTCCCGTTGCAAATATACTTACATCCTTTCCTTCATTCAATATTATAGCTTTTCCTATTTCAAAAGGCATATCTTTATCCATAAATATTGGCACCTTAGGTCTTCCGAAACGAAGATAAACACCTCCAACATATTTTGCTGCTGCCTTAGTTGCTTGCAAGGTTTGATTATAATCGCAAGGATTTATAACTACCATATCAGGTAACATCTTCATTAGCCCTATATCTTCCAGAATTTGATGAGTTGCTCCATCCTCTCCAAGCGTTACACCAGAGTGAGAACCACATATCTTTACATTAGTCTTTGAATAAGCTATGCTTTGACGTATTTGATCATATACTCTTCCTGTTGCAAATGCAGCAAAAGAGCCACAAAAAGGTATTTTTCCACTTAGAGCTAAGCCTGAGGCTATACCAACCATATTAGCTTCTGATATTCCCACTTGGAAGAAACGTTCAGGAAAAGCATTCTTAAAATCTGTCATCTTTACACTTTCTGTTAAATCAGCACAAAGAGCAACAATTCTTTCATCTTCTTTTCCTGCTTCCAACAATCCTTCTCCAAACCCTGAACGGGTATCGTTATAGCCTAAGATTTCGTATTTTTTCATTATTCCTTTTCTTATATTTTTTCTGTAATTATTAATAATAAACTAATCTATTTTCAATTGAGTTATTAAATTGCTTTGTATTACAAATTCTTCTTCTATTGTTTTATCTCCAATATCACCTTTTTGTTTTCTGCAAATAAGAAGATATTCTCCGGGTAAAAGAGAAAGTTTTTGCTCCTTCTTGCTTTCAAGATCCAAAAAATATATCCACTGCCCTTCCTTTTTGTAGAACAACTTATTTATATAGGTATTTGTTTGTTTTAATTGCAATTGTCCCTCTATTGGTATTTCTATTGTTGTTGTTGAAGCTGCCTCAACTTCCACGTTTTCTAAATAAAGAGGAGGAAGACAAAGGACATCTAAGTCATATACTCCTTCTAAGTATTTTTGAGAGGAGTTTATCTTTTGCCTATTTACATATTGCTTTTCATTAGGCTTTCTTACAAGTATGTCAATATTGTTTTGCTTTAACTCATTTTTGCCTTCCTTATATTTTAATTGCAAGGTACCCTGTGGGAGAGAAGCATTGATTATGGTATGTTCTCCTGCCTTTACTTCAACATTATTTAAACTAATCTTAGGCATAGAGAATATTTCTACATCATAACTAATAAGAGGATCAATTTCAAGAGTATCTGTTTGGAATTTATCATTTACATTATGCAAAAAATAGTATTTTGGTTGCTTACTTTTATGCTCATAGAATATTATAGGCACATTTGTTTGAGTTGGAAGAGAAAACTTATCCAAAAGATTTATCTGACAAGTTGTATTATGTATTGAAAGATTTATTATATCATTTAACTTTTTTGAAAATTCAATTTCATTATCAACCTCATAATAGTTGTTTTGGCAAGCAAAATGTTGTCCATACCCCTTGCCTATTCCTATTATAAAAGGCTTTATTGCCTTACCCTCTTGTTGTAGTTTTTGAGATTCTTGGCAAGGGTCTTCTCCACAATCGTCCATTCCATCAACTATCATTATTATTATATTCCTGCTTAGCTTATTTTCTGGAAAATCGTTCTTTGCATTCTTTAATGCAAAAGCTATTGGAGATGCTCCCTTAGGCACAAGAGTCTTTATCTTTTCTTTTAGTGCTTCGGAATTATTTTCATAAAAAGGAATCTCTAAATGAGAATCAAAGCAATCTTGTTGAGGAAAAGACTTATTATTCCCAAAACTCCTAAGAGCAAAAACAATATTCTCTTTATGTTTTAAGGAATCTATAACGTTAGATAGTAAGGATTGAACAATTTTTATCTTTGTGTCGCTTTGCCACTTACCATACATACTATAGGAACAATCCACAATGAAAAGAATCCTCGTTGTTTGGTTTTTTATATTTTCTTTCTTCTTTTGATTATATAAACTACTACCATTATTTACTTGTCCATAACAAGCAAATAAGAAAGTAATAGATAGGAATAAAGACAAAAAAAATGTTTTGTAAAATAATTTCATTAGAAATCTCCTAAGGTTTCTTCCAATTGTGCTAAGGCAATTTCTGTTTGTTCTTTATTTGGAGCCTTTCCGTGCCAAGAGTTTTTTCCTTGCATAAAATCAATTGCAAACCCCATTAAAGTATGCATTAATATAACAATTGGTTTATTGTTCTTTGTTAATTGTTTAGCCTCAAACAAAACTCTTAAACAATCTTCCATATCATTACCTTTTGCCTCTAAAACAATCCAATTAAAGGAAAGAAATTTTGCTTTCAAATCTCCCAAAGATAGGACTTCATCTACTGATCCATCAATTTGTGCATTATTATAATCTATTATGGATATTAGATTATCAACTTTTTTTGCTCCAGCATAAAGCACTCCTTCCCATATTTGTCCTTCTTGTAATTCACCATCACCATGAAGAGAAAAGACTATATTTTCATCATTATTCATCTTCTTAGCAAGGGCTGCACCTATTGCAACTGAAAGACCTTGTCCCAAAGAACCAGAGGCTATTCTTATACCCGGAATATTATATCTTGGAGAAGGATGCCCTTGAAGTGGTGAATGCAAAAAGCGAAAAGAGGAAAGATTTTTTACATCAAAGTAACCTCTTCGAGACAAAACGCTATACCATAAAGGAGATATATGACCATTTGAAAGGAAAAACATATCTTCATTCCTTCCTTGTGTAGAGAAATTTTTAGGATCTATATTCATTGCCTCAAAATATAGGGCAACCATCATATCTGTGCAAGACAAACTCCCTCCTGGGTGTCCTGATTGTGCATTAAACACCATTCTTATTATATCTCTTCTGACTTGCAAGGCTATACGCTCTAACTCTTCTACTTTATTCATAAGGAAAATCTATTTTTTTGTGCTGCAAAGTTAAGAAAAAACCACTAAAAAGTCGGCAACCGATCTTTATTTTTCCTAACGGAAATCAGATATTAATTTGACAAATCGCTATTTTATTTTGCTAAAACGCTGTTTTATTTTGCTAAAACGAAGATTTAATTTATTAAAACGAAGAAATAATTTACTAAAACGAAGAAATAATTTATTAAAACGAAGAAATAATTTTCTAAAACGAAGAAATAATAAGGTATAATTATAAAACCAGACTTCCGCAAGGACAAAACAACAGTCGGTTGCCGACAAAAAAAGTCCGGTATTGCTACCGGACCAAAAAAGTATTATGAATAAAATTTAATATTCCGAAGGTTTTATTTATTTCTTTAACGTATCAAGTACTGCATTTATTGCATTGTACTTTTCTGTCATTTCTAAACGTGCAAAAATAACTTTTAGTGCATTCAGTGATCCAATATCTTTTGGTTTATTTATTAAAACCTTTTCAAAATAAGGTATTGCAGCGGCTAAACTTTCTTTTGATTGCTTATTTATTTTATCATATTCTTCAAAAGCATCAACAGGAAGGCTATTTGCTTTATCTGAAAAATCTACACCTTGATTAAAATATAGGACACCCATTGAATAATTTGCTTTTTGATCATCTGGATTTATAGTTAGGACTTGATTATACATTTTTACTGCCTCTTCACTATTGTTTGCATCACGCAAAACATCTCCAATTATAACTAATACATCGGACTTATTATTTGTTATAGTATCAGCCATTGCTTTTAATTTCTCAATACATTTATCAGCCTCTACTTTATTTCCTGCTTCCATGTAGGCTCCAGAAAGAAGTCCTAATATTGTATAGTTTTTAGGAAGGTTTTTCACTCCTGCTTTCAAAACATTTATTGCTTTTATTGTGTCTTTTGCTTGTTTATTTGCAATGAAAAGATTTATATAAACAGCCTCTTCCTTTGTGTTTTTTCTAACCAACTCCCTATATAGTTCAGAAGCTTTATCCTTTTGTTTTGTTGCATCGTAAGCCATAGCTATGCAAAACATAGATTTTAGTTCAACCTCTTTGTTTAGGGCAATTTTAGATCTTTGTAATATCTTTTCAAAAAGAGGAATTGATTCGGCATACTTACCACTATTGAAAGTATTTAAAGCAATGTCAATTTGATAACCTAATATAAAATTAAGGGCATTTGTATTTGCTGAGGTGTATTCTGTTGTTTTCTCTTGTTTTTCTATTTCCATACTTTTAACAAGAGCCTCTGCTGCTGTTTCTGCAAGAGAATCTACTGGTATTGTAATCTTTTGTTTTTTGAATAGTTTTTCATCTGACTTGGATATTTCCACTAATTTAGCGTAGATTAGTCCTGCAAAAGACCATGTCTTTGCATCTTTTGATGTGTTTTCGTTTAAACAAGCTGCATCAATGTTCTTTTTTGCATTAGCCAAACGATCGTTTTTCATATCAGCGTATGCACTTTGTACTTTCATAGTTTGAGCATTGGCTGAGAAAATTATTGCTAAGGCAGCTAAAAATAAAGTTATCTTTTTCATGACTCTAATTTTTTTATGTTTTAATTTATTCTGGTTTTATTAAAATATAGATTATTAATTTCTATTTATTCGTTTATTTGATTTTCATCTTCCTCGTTGGATATTTCATCTTCTTCGTTAAGATTATCCTCTTCTAAAAGTTCTTCTTCTGTAAGTGGAGGCAATTCTTGACCATCTATTGGAGTAACTTCAACATCACAATCTTCCTCTGAGGCATCTATTGTACAAACTGCTGCAATTGCATCCCCATCTTTTAATCGTATAAGTCTAACACCTTGTGTTGCTCTTCCCAATACTCTTAAATCTTTTACAGCAAGACGTATTGTTAGCCCTGATTGATTAATTATCATAAGGTCATTTGCATCCTCTACATCTTTTATTGCTATAAGGTTTCCTGTCTTTTCAGTTATCTTTAATGTTCTAACGCCTTTACCACCTCTATTAGTATGACGATATTCATCAATATTGGAACGTTTGCCGTAACCCTTATCTGATACAACCAATATGTCTTTCTCTGCATTTTCAATGCAAACCATACCAACTACAAAGTCGTTTTCGTCTTTTAGGCGAACACCTCTAACACCTGAGGCATTTCTTCCCATAGGTCTTACCTTTTCTTCTGAGAATCTTATGCAGTTTCCGCTGTTTAATGCCATAAATATCTCATTGTTTCCATTTGTTAGGCGAGCCTCTAATAGGGTATCGTTTTCTCTAATTGTTATTGCGTTTATTCCATTTGTTCTTGGACGAGAATAGGCATCTAATGTTGTCTTCTTTATTATGCCGTTTTTAGTACATAGAACAATATAATTGTTATTTGTATATTCCTTATCTTTTAGGTCATGTGTATTTACATAAGCCTTAACTGTATCATCTGGATCTATATTTATTAGATTCTGTATTGCCCTTCCCTTAGATGTCTTTGTTCCTTCGGGAATTTCAAATGCTCTCATCCAATAACATCTTCCTTTTTCTGTAAAAAAGAGTATGTAATTGTGCATTGAAGCAGTGTATATGTGTTCAATGAAGTCTTCATCTCGGGAAGTTGCACCCTTAGAGCCTTTACCTCCTCTATTTTGTACTTTATATTCTGAAAGAAGTGTTCTCTTTATGTATCCAAGATGAGAAATTGTAATAACAATTTCTTCATTAGCTATCATATCCTCTATCCTAAAATCAGAAGAAGAATATTCTATTTGAGTTAATCTTTCATCACCATACTTTTCTTTAATATCCAAAAGCTCATCTTTTATTACTTGCATTAGGATTTGGTGATTTGATAATATATCTTTACATCTTTGAATGAATGCCATTAATTCATCGTATTCTGATTGTAGCTTTTGTCTTTCTAAGGCTGCAAGTTGTCTTAGACGCATCTCAACAATTGCCCTTGTTTGTAATTCTGTAAATCCCCATCTTTGACTCATTGCATCCCTTGCATCTTGTACTGTTTGTGAAGAACGTATAAGTGCTATTATCTCATCAATGAAATCCAATGCCTTTAATAAGCCTTCCAAAATATGTGCTCTCTTTTCAGCTTCTTGTAGTTCAAAACGAGTTCTACGAGTAACAACATCTATTCTATGTTCAACAAAATATTGAAGTATTTCTTTTAGATTTAAAAGTTTTGGTCTTCCTTTTACTAATGCTATATTATTTATTGAAAAGGATGATTGCAAAGAAGAATATTGATATAATTTGTTTAGGACAACATTAGTTATTGCATCCTTTTTCAAACGATAAACTATTCTTATTCCATCTTTATTACTTTCATCTCTTATTTCGGCTATTCCTTCTATTTTTTTCTCATCTGCAAGTTGTGCTTGCTGACGAATCATCTCCGATTTATTTACTTGATAAGGTATGGAAGTAACTATTATTTGGTCGTGTCCATTTGCTGCTTGTTCAATATTAGCATGCCCTCTAATGACAATTTGTCCCTTACCTGTTTGATAGGCAGAACGCACTCCATCATATCCATATATTATTCCACCTGTTGGAAAATCGGGAGCCTTTACATATTGCATCAACTCCTCAACAGATATTTCCTCATTATCTATATATGCTACTGTTGCATTAAGAACTTCTGTTAGATTATGTGGAGCCATATTTGTAGCCATTCCAACAGCTATACCAGAGGTTCCATTAACTAAAAGAACGGGAATCTTAGTTGGAAGAACTGTTGGCTCTTTTAGAGAATCGTCAAAGTTATTTTGAAAATCAACAGTATCTTTATCTATGTCTGCAAGTATCTCTTCTGAAATTTTAGCCAAACGAGCCTCAGTGTAACGCATAGCTGCGGGAGGATCATTATCAATAGAACCAAAATTACCTTGACCATCCACTAAACGATAACGCATAGACCACCATTGAGCAAGACGAACCATAGCCATATAAACTGAACTATCGCCATGAGGGTGATATTTTCCTAAAACCTCTCCTACAATTCGGGCACTTTTCTTTGTTTGGGAATTATAGAACATCCCCATATCATTCATAGCAAATAAAATTCTGCGATGTACAGGCTTCATTCCGTCTCTTACATCAGGAAGAGCACGAGAAACAATTACACTCATGGCATAGTCAATATATGCCGATTTCATTTGTTTTTCTATGTCAATCTTAACTATTTTTTCGTTTTCAGAGTACATTTGATATATTTTATATAGTATAACTTTTAAAGCACAAAGATACTACTTTTTTACAAAAGAATAAGAAAAGATTTTTCATTTTATTTACAAAAAAAATATTTAACATTTTTTTGATCAAATGTTAAAAGTCTAAACTCCCCAAATTGGAAAACCCCATTTGCATATATCAAATCTTTTTTGTACCTTTGCCAAAATCAAAGAGCTTTTAAGGCAAAAGCATAATAATTTCCCCATAACTTATATTTATTTTTTATTGCAAGATAATCACCTCATTGTTATTGTGTTATACTTAAATAAATCTTCGTTTTATAAAATTATTTCTTCGTTTTAGCAAAATAAAACAGCGTTTTATTTAAATATTTCTTCGTTTTTTTCTGGAAAAATAAGGATTTTTATTTTTTAATTAAAATTTTGAAAAATTATATTAAAATTTGCTTGGATTATATTGATAATTAATAATTTGAAAAACTGAAATTCCGTTAGGAAAAACAAAGGTCGGTTGCCGACAAAAAATTGAATAAATGTTAAAAATTCGTCAAATTTTGTGTTTTTTATGAGGAAGAAATGTTAAAATTTGGCTAAAAATCACCAAATTCTTGTTAAAAAAGTTATAAATTTATATATTTTATTTATTTGTTTTAAGCAAAGCGTATGTGATTACTTACATTGAAGAGGATTTTATAGAAGATTTACAACTCCTTTTTGAGTTTTTCTTTCTCCCGATAAAGTTTCGTAATTTATTATATATACATATTGTCCTTGTCTTTGCAATCTGCCATTATAATATCCATTCCATCCCTTATTAATATCTTTTGTGGAATAAAGTAAAAGTCCATTGCGATTAAAAATTTTCATCTCAAAATTTTTCAAATTGGCAAAGGCAGGGGAAAATATGTTATTTATACTTTCCTTAGGTGTAAAAGTATTTGGAATAAAAAGATGAAAATCTTTTTTATTTGAATCATTTTCCAAAGAGGCATTCTCATTATCATTATTAGAAGAAGAGTTTTCATAATTTTTAATTATCTCATCTATGCTTGTTTTTGTTTCATTAGTTGAAAAATATAGTTTATTATCTAATTTAGGAGAAATATTTGTTTGAATTTTATTTGCTTTTATTATATCCTTATCCTTGTTAAGGGAAACTAATTCCTCATTATTTATTGTTATTGCCTTATTATTTTTTATGGTTGTATTGGTTTTTAAGGATGTGTTTGTTTGTATTTTTTCATCATTATTAGAATTTATTTTTTCAATATGAGAATTGTTGGATATATTTTTTTGTATTTCTTCTTTTTTCTCTCTATTTTCTTTTGGTGAAAGAACTATGGCAAAGATAAATATCAAAGAAATTGCAAAACCAATACTTGAAGAAAGAACTATCCATTTAGGAGTTGCTGTCCTATTTATCTTTTTTTGAATATTATTCCACAAGTTTTCATCAGGAATAACTTCAAAGTTCTCAAACATTTTTTTTAATTCTTTATTTGCCATATATTATTTATTCTGGTTAATTCTTTATTTTTATTTTTTGTAATAAATATTCTATTTTTCTTTTTTTTGTTTTGCTAAGAGTTTTTCTCTAATATGCTTCTTTGCCTTAAAGTTATGCACCCTGCAAGAGGATTGTTCTATATTCAATATTTTTGAAACCTCCTGGTAGGAATAACTATCTATTTCTATCATATTAAAAATCACTCTCTGTCTTAGAGGAAGCTCTTCTATGGCATCAACTATCATCTCTTTGGTAAAGTAGCAGTAGAAGTTTTCATCTTCATTTTCTTCATCCGAAATAGAAATATCCGACAAAGAAACCTTTAAATTATTCTTATCTTTTCTATAATAATTTAAAGCAGTATTAATAAATATCCTTTTCAACCAAGCCTCAAAAGAGCCGAAATCCTTATATGAATGAATATTTTTGAAAACTTTTACAAAGGCATCTTGGAATATATCTTGTGCATCTTCTTTTGAGTGGGCATATCTTAGTGTTATGGCAAAGAGTTTTTTTGAAAAAAGATCATATAACATCTTCTGTGAAGCATCATTGCCTTTTTTGCAGCCTTGTATAATTTTTCTTAAATCCATTAATTATATAACACAAGAAAAATAATTTGTTTATTGTTTTTAGAAAAAAAACAAAGCAATCCCCTATAAGCCGGATTCTGTTCCTTAAAATAAGGCTTCTATCATTAATCTATGACTTATCTCACAATAAGTCTAAAACGACCTACCCCTCAGTTGTTAAAGCGAGCAACTTTTTAACTGATATATTTGGTCTTTCAACCCATAAGGTTTGCCCCAATATCTTATTGCTAAGATACAGCGTAAGCTCTTACCTCACGTTTTCACCCTTACCTTAAACAAGGCGGTTATTTTCTGTGGCACTTTCTGTCAATATAATAAATTATATTGCCTACCCGTTAGGTAGTATGGTGCTCTGTGTTGTCCGGACTTTCCTCTTTTGGGATAATTTCCAACAGCGATAGAACAGGGATTGCCTTGTAGGGGGCAAAGGTAAGGCTTTTTACCGATAATTTTATAAAAAAAACCTTATTTTTGCCGCAAATTAACATATAGAATTATGGATATACTAGAAAACTTAGAAAAAATCAAAACAACTATTCCTGAAAATGTACAACTCATTGCAGTTTCTAAAAATCAAAGATTAGAGAAAATAATGGAGGCTTATGATGGTGGTCAAAGGATATTCGGAGAAAACAAACCCCAAGAGCTGAAAGAAAAGTATCAATTGCTCCCTAAGGACATTATTTGGCATCAAGTAGGACACCTACAAACAAATAAAGTTAAACTTATTGCTCCTTTTGTTAATATGATTGAAAGTGTGGATTCATTAAAATTACTCATTGAGATAAATAAAGAAGCATCAAAGAAAAATAGAGTGATAGATTGTCTTTTGCAAATTGATATTGCAAAAGAGGAAACCAAGTTTGGATTAAAGTTAAGTCAAGCAAAAGCATTGCTAAAAGATGAACAATACCAACAAATGCAAAATATAAGGATATGCGGAGTAATGGGTATAGGTTCAATTACTGAAAATCCTAAACAAACAAAAAAAGAATTTGCCAACCTAAAAAGCATTTTTAATACACTAAAAGAAGGTTTTTTTAAGGAAGATAATAATTTCCAACATATATCAATGGGAATGACTCACGATTATCTTATTGCCATTAAAGAAGGTTCAACTATGGTGAGAATAGGAAGTGGAATTTTTGGAGTAAGAAATTACTTCTAATTATTTTTATTCAAATTTCTTATTTATCTTATAGCCTTTTAATCCATAAAATATAAGGTATATATAACTTATTAGAGGAATCAAGAAGGATATTTTTATATTGTAGTAATCTGCTAAAAGACCTTGAAGAGGCGGAAGTATAGCTCCGCCCAATATCATCATAACTAACATTGAGGAAGCCTGAGGTGTCTTCTCTTTTAGGTTATCTATGGCAAGGGTAAATAGGTTTGACCACATAATTGAATTGAATAATCCAATTGCAAGTAGGAACCAAAAGAAGTTAGAAGAGAAAATAGAAAAAGGATTCATTCCTAAAATAAGAAGAATGCTATTTACTAAGGCAAATATTGCTAATGTTCTCTCTGGTTTTGCTCCTCCTATATAGAAGAAAAGAAAGTTTAGCACCATAAATATTAGGAAATACCAAACCATATCAAAGGTTAGATTATGCAAATAGTAATTTACAAAAAATATTACTAAGAAGCTACCTACTGCCAATAGCAACATATATATAATTTTCTTCTCTTTTTTCTCTCTACTTAAAGAAACAGCACCTAAAAAACGTCCTATCATCATCCCACCCCAATAATAGGAAAGGTAACTACTTGCTTTTTCATGAGAGATTTCTCCATTTAAAACCTCAGTAAGATAAGCTACCATATTACTTCCTATTGATACCTCTGCTCCAACATAGAAAAATATTCCTAATGCCCCTAAAAGAAGATATGTATATTTGAATATGGAGGTTTTATCCTTTGTTTTATTTCCTACTTTTTCTGGTTCTTCTATCTTGGAATTATGAATAAATAGAGCCAAAAGTCCAAGCAAAAGTCCAAGTATCATATATGGTTCTCTTAAAGCCTGTACCCCTTGAATGTTTTTTAATAATATTCCAAATATAAAATAACCTCCTAAGGCAGGACCAAGAGTTGTTCCTAAGGAATTAAATGCTTGAGAAAGATTTAACCTACTTGATGCCGTTTCTTTATTTCCTAATATACTCACAAAAGGATTTGCTGCAACCTGAAGGAAAGTTAAACCTATGCCTAAAAGAAAAAGAGTTGAGAGAAAAAAGAAAAAAGATAGGTTTAGTTGAGCTGATAGAGAAAAAAGAAAACAAGCAACCCCTGAAATAACTAAACCTATTTCCAAAGTTAATTTATATCCCAATTTATATATAGGATCCTTATTTATCTTAGAAAGAAAAAAGAATATTAAAGAGCCAACAAAGTAGGCAATAAAGAATGCAAGTTGTACAACGTTTGCTTCAAAGTGCGTTAATGTATATGCACTTTTGAAAAAAGGTATTAGAATATCATTAAGTGAGGTTATAAATCCCCACATAAAGAAAAGTATGGTTATAGAAACCATTGGTAGAAAATTACTACTAAGTTTTTTCATAATATAATGTGTTTGATTTTTCTTGTAAAAACATTTTTCTTGCCACATCTTGCACTAATGATATTTCTAATGCTTCATATAGGGATACCTCTTGATTAATCCTATCTATAGAATCAAGAAATTCAAAATAGCAAAGGTTCATTGCCCTTTCTAAAATCTTTAAATTAGAGAATAACATAGTTGATGCAAACTTATTTTTCACCTTTTGAAACTCCCTATCCTCTATCCTATCATTCCCTATCTTATATAACTCTTCCCAAAGAGCATTTTCTCCCTCCTCAAAGGTTATATTGTCGGAGTATCTGCCCGAAAGAATAAATAAACCCTCATCCATATCCCCACTTATTGAGGCATTAACCTGTGTGAATAGTTTTTTTTCTTTAACAAGTCTATTATATAAACGTGAAGAAGGTCCATTGGAAAGAATATCTGAAAGAAGGTCTGCGGCGTAATATTCTTTTTTTAGTCTTGAAGCCATTGGAAAGGTTATGTATATAGCGTTTTGAGGAACATCTCTCTTAACTTTTAACTCCCTTTTCTCTTTTTGCAACGGCTCAACAATATGTTTTCTAACTATGTCTTTGCCCACAGGAATATTTCCAAAGTATTTTTCAACCATAAGCCTAACTTCTTTGAAGTCTATATTACCACATATTGATAATATTGCATTATTGGGAACATAATACATATTATAGAATTTTTCAACATCATCTAAGGTGGCTTTTTCTATATGTGAAATATCTTTTCCTATCGTACTCCATTTATAAGGATGCAATTTATAGGATAAAGGACGAAGAAGTAACCATAAATCTCCATAAGGCTGGTTCAAATATCTTTGTTTGTATTCTTCTATTACCACATTTTGTTGTACAAGTAAGCTCTTTTTAGATATAAGAATGTTGTGCATCCTGTCCGATTCCAAAGCAAGTGCAACCTCTAAAGCATCTAATGGAAGAGTTTCATAAAAATTGGTATAGTCATTACAAGTAAAAGCATTGGTTTCTCCTCTTTTTTCTTCTATAATCTTATCAAATTCGGGATAGTTTTTAGTTCCTGAAAACATTAAATGTTCAAAAAGATGAGCAAAACCTGTACGTTCTTCCTCCTCATCCTTAGAACCAACAGCGTAAAGAAGATTAACTGCAACCAAAGGTGTAGTTTCATCTTGATTAAGAATTACTCTTAAACCATTTTCTAATGTAAATTTTTCGTAATGTATCATTATGTATTATCAGTTTTTTGTTTTTCCTATTATTAAGTGTATTTTTCCACATCCTTATCCGTAATTTCTCCCTCACACAATATGGCTAAACGTTCTGTAATGTTTTTTAGCTGCCTTACATTTCCTGAATATTGTTTTTCTTGTAGGAGTTTTAATGCCTTAGATGTTATTTTCAATTTTTCTATATTATTCTTTTGAGCATATTCCTCTAAGAAACTATCCACCAAAAGAGGAATATCGTCCTTTCTTTGGCTTAAAGGAGGTACATTTATAACAATTACCGACAAACGATGATATAAATCCTCTCTGAAATTCCCTAATTCCATCTCCTTTTTTAAGTCTTTATTCGTTGCCGCAATTACTCTTACATCAATTGATATATCTTTTTCTCCTCCCACTCTTGTAATTTTATTCTCCTGTAATGCTCTTAACACCTTAGCTTGTGCAGAAAGAGACATATCTCCTATCTCATCCAAGAACAAAGTCCCCTTATCTGCCTGTTCAAAGTTACCTTTTCTTTGCTTTATTGCAGATGTAAATGAACCTTTCTCGTGTCCAAACAACTCACTTTCTATAAGCTCAGATGGAATAGCAGCACAATTAACCTCAATAAAAGGATTGTCCTTTCTTGAACTTATATTGTAAAGAGCCTTTGCAACTAATTCCTTTCCCGTTCCATTATTTCCCGTAATTAGTATGCGAGCATCTGTTGGTCCAACCTTATATATGAAATCAAACATCTCACGCATTGACTTGCTATTGCCAATAATATCTTTTCTTATATCATAATTATTGTTTATAGAAAGGTTTTTTGTCTTTGTTTTATTTGAAATACTTTCTTTTTTTATGCTATTGTTTGTACTATCATCTTTATTTATTTGTTCAGATAATATTTTTAGAAGATTATTTAAATCTATTGGCTTTTCAATATAATCAACAGCTCCCTTCTTTAAACATTCAACAGCTGTTTGAATATTACCATGACCCGATATCATGCAAACTTTTAAAGGTTTTTTCTCTAATGCTTTTTCCAAAAAGACAATACCATCCATCTTAGGCATCTTTATATCACAAAAAACCAAAGAAAAATCTTCCCTATCTATTAGGGACAATCCCTCCAAAGCATCTTTTGCCAAATAAACTTCAAACCCTTCATACTCTATTATTTCTTTTAGAGTTGAACGTATTGCACCCTCATCATCTATAACCAATATCTTTATCATAAATTCATCTTCTTACGAGTATTTATCCAGCGATTGGGTATATCATTATTCAATGCCGTTTGATAATCTTCCATAGAACAAGGTATCAAATAATGTCTAAGATATTTTTGTTGCTTATCTTCATTACATGGAACCTCCATCCACCAACGCTCACTCTTTTTACTCTTATAAAATATTATAGTATCATTACCATCGTTTATTGATACATAAAACTTCTTATAATTTTCCTTTTCCTTATATGGGAAATCATTCTTTCTCCATAGGAATCCGTCAATGAAATACCATATTGCATGAGCTATAAGATGAGAGGTTTGTCCATTTGAATCGCATAGAGGATTAACCTCATAAAAACCTATTGAAGAACATTTATCACTCATACCTGCATAACGAGAAATAGCACAAAGCTCCTCTCCATAAAAACCATGAGGAGAAAGATCCTTATTTCCCGGAGCATCACCCTGACGAACAGAAGAAATATCTATTGAAACCATATCAGCATTTCTTACAAGAGGTTCAATCCTTGTTATATCTTTTTGAATTTCTCCCAAACGATATGTTTCAAAAAACAAACTATTCATAAGATTTATGGTTTCTGTATCTACAAAATATTGTTGATAACCAACCAAAGTGTAATTGAATAGGTAATTTGGCTCACTACACATTAGAGAGGTTAGATAGGATTTTGAATTAAATTCTTCTGCATCTGGACTTAAATCTATCCTACTATCAACAGAAAACATATTTATTATCTGTCCTATATTTTCATACGCCTTATAGTTGGCATAAACCAAATCATTAGTTCCTCCAATAATCAATGGGATTATCTGTAACTTTAATAATTCAGCTATAACTTCTGATAGGACTATATATGTGTCCTCTACCTTTTCCCCTAATATAATATTACCTAAGTCAGCTACAAATGCCCTTGAAGTTTTTGGCGAAAGGTCATATAAATACTTTCTTACCTCATTGGCAGCTAAGGATGCACCCCTATTATTTAAAGAACCCCTATCTTCATTTACTCCAACTATTGCAATAGATATTTTATCCAACACAGGGAATGTTCCATCCTTATGATTTATTAAAAAGGTTTGCCCCATAGTTAGCCTTGTTTGCTGCTTTATAACAAGAATATCTTCCAAATTAATAGGTGAAAAGTAATTAGAAATCTCCATTTTTGATTATTTTTTTTATTTTTTTTAATTTGCAAATATACAAAAAGAGAGCAACAAGCATTTTATTACCTATCGGAATTTATAAATTTTTACTCTTTTTTCAGCATTTTTAAACTTCATTTCCTTGCAATATTTCCGTACAAGGGTAAGGTAAGAGAAAAAGAACGCAAAATTTAGGCATCATAACTTACTGATAATGGTTTCAAGCATTCTATCAATGAAAGGATTATATCCTTCAAAAATTGAAAAATTTTCTTTCTTGTTTTGAATAATTGGATATAAATTAAAGAATTAAAAAAGTAATAAATCAAATTTAAAATCATATTAAAGCAAGCAAAAAAGAAAAGTAAGCATTAATAGAGTTTTACAAAAAAAGAAACTCAATAAATTTTTATCTATTGAGCTTCTATAAGTGTTCTTAAATAAGAAATTACAATCAATCCTTTTTAAACTTAAACATATATTCTACTCCCAAAGAAATACCTAATGAAAAAGGAGATGTTTTTTCAAAAAAGTATGGAGTAGGAGGATTGGGAACATAAAAAGGAGGCTCTAAAATATTTTCTTTTGAAAACTTTTCTGAATTACCAAAAATCTTATAATTAACAAATGGTGCAACATTTATTCTTATATTACTATATGATAATAATGAAACTTCAAAGCCTAAACGAAATGATAAAGCAAAAGGTGAAGTATTAGGTTCTATATTTATATCATACCGTCCACGACCATAATAGCTA
Organism: Bacteroidales bacterium; assembly: GCA_031262295.1. Taxonomy (GTDB): domain Bacteria; phylum Bacteroidota; class Bacteroidia; order Bacteroidales; family P3; genus UBA10566. The sequence continues at coordinate 25,240 of JAISIA010000076.1, forward strand.
CTATACGTTGAAGCATCAATTAGAGCATTTAGCAAAAACATTCCAAAGCCATTAAAAGTAACAATACCCTTTTTATAGAAATTATAATTAACTACAAGAGGAACATCAATATATCCTAAATAATATCTATTTATGCCTCCATCTCTATGTTCTGCTAATCTTAAATTAGAATAAGAGAAACCAATACCAAATTTCCAACTATTAATATTGAAATAAGGAATAAGAGCTATACCATAATTATGTGTAGTTAAAATATCTTCATAAGAATTAAAGAAATATCTTGTATTTACATTTGCCTCTATTGAAAAGAACTTTTCCTTTTGTGCAAAGGATGATGTAAAACAAAATCCTATTAAAATTAAAATCAAAAATAATTTTTTCATAGTATATTATTCTAATAAGTAATTATAATTTTTTCTTAAACATATATTCAACTCCCAAAGAAAATCCTAAGCCTAAGTTAGGGGAACTTTTATTTATTATTATACCAGATACATATTCTTGCGATGGCTCATCGTATGTTATTTTTGCATAATATCCCTCCATATTATATATTGGTATATCTAAATAAGAAGCAATATTTATTTTTAGATTATCTTTTAATAAAAAAGATAATTCTAATCCTAATGTTCCTTTGTATCCTATTGCATCTTTTATTTTAGGTGTCCTTTCTAATATGTAACTATATTCCTTATTAGGTGTTCTGTTAACATCATATTCT
>JAISIA010000087.1 GCA_031262295.1 Bacteroidales bacterium
CGACACCGCTATGGCTGCTGTCAACACGGCTTTCCAGGCTGCCAGCGCCGAGATGTACGCCCAAAGCGGCGCCCAAGGCGGACAGCAAGCCGGTCCCGACCCCAACGCCGGACAGAGCAACAACGACAACAGCGGCGACAACGTTCAAGATGCCGACTTTGAAGAAGTGAAGTAATTTTGATTATAATCGATTAATAACAATAGCGAATCCGCAGTAAACAATTGATTTACTGCGGATTTTATCTTTTTTAGTATTATTGGCCTTAATTCTTTTTTATCGATTTTTATCGTATATTTGTTCCGAAACTTATTTCACGATGAAGTGGAACTTATGAACACTTATAACTATATATAGATACTTAAACAACGATAAAGATGCCGATGAATCAGATTCAAAAGAAATGTGCTATCTGCGGAAAACAGCCTGTTCCGAAGACAGTAAATTCTATGTATTGTTCTAAAAACTGTGGCCAATCACGAAAGTTTGCTCAATCTGGAAACTGCCTTTACCTACAATCGGAACAAAGACAGCATTTCCATTATCCGTACACGTGTGGAAACCTACGAACGACTGGTTAAGGAGCAAGCCGAGAAGATAGAGCGGGCGAGGCTCAATGCAAAGGAAGCGGAAAGATTGGAAAAGGATGTAGAATCGGTAAAAAGCAGGAAATAACTAAGTAAACCTGAGACTCAGTATCATCTGAAGATGAATACATCAGTATTTCAAATAAATAGTAGAAAAATTGTCGATTACCGTCAGATTTTCTATCTTTGCAAAAGTAATTAGTATATTAATCTCAGAATGTAGCCATATGACGACAACTGAATTTTCTCAAGCAATTTTCGAATATGAAGGTGCTTTGGCCTTGTCTAAGAGAAAAGCAGAAGGCATATTTTATACAGATATATCTTTAGCTGAGATAATTGTAAGAGAATTATCTATTCCTAAAAATGCAATCGTTCTGGATCCCTGTTGTGGAACTGGAAGTTTTAATTATGCTGCCACAAAATATGGAATAACATCTGTATATGGAACTGATATTGACAATGATGCAATAAGCCTTTGCATAGAAAATATTCCTAATGCTAAATTTGTTAGAGCAAATTCCATTGAAATTGAAAGTAGTTTTTTATTGTCTAAGTTGTCTATTTTGAATAAACCGGATTATGTTATTGGAAATCCACCATATGCAAAATGGGCACCATCGAAGTGGACATCTCCATCCTTTAGTAGGAAGGTTGTTATGTCTGGCAATAATCTTTTTGTTGCAGCTTTATTCCGAGCACTTGAAATAGTAAAGGAAGATGGTTTTATATCTTATATTATTCCCAAGAGTTTTCTTCACGTTGCCACATACAGCCAATTGAGAAAAGAGCTTCTACAAAATAAAACCATTATTTCAATAATTGACATTGGTGCTTATTTTAAGAATGTACGTGGAGAGCAAATTATTATTACAATAAAAAACTCAACACCTCAAGACAATAAGATATCTATCAAGAAACTCATTAAGGGCAATTTTGTTCTCCTATTGGATGTTGAGCAAGCTTTTTTTAATGATGAAATTTTATTATATAACAATAATATAGATTTTCTAATCTATCAAAAATTAGATACACATCATAAGCTAAAAGATATATGCACTGGATATATTGGAAGGGGGCGTTCATCAGCATCTAATGCTATCATAGGTAAAAATATTAGAAAATTTGGGTATAAAAATATAGAGACGCCGTTGGTTGGCAATCAAATTTTCATTCAAAACATTTACAGCACCGAATCAGGCATAATAGCTGCTTTTGGCGGAAGTTTAGAAGCTTCACAAACAGTAACAATACTTACAGATGGGGATGAAAGGATGTGTCGATTTATATTAGGTATTCTTCATTCTCAGTTATGTAATTTTTTCTTATATAAATATTGTTATAATTACTCAAAGCTGACAATGCATACTGATGCCAATTATTTGAAGAAAATACCATTGCCGGAAATTAATGCCAATCTAATGGAAGAGCTTATAAGCATAGTCACCTTGTTAGAAAAAGAGGAATACATGAGCTTTTCTTGGTTTGAGCATATTAAGAAATTAAATATAACGATTTATGATGCGTATAAATTAAATGAAGATGAACGCGCATATGTTGATAAAGAAATGAAATTTATACAATCAAAAAAATGGTCTGAAAATGGATTCTTCTAAAAAAAGAGATAATGATTTGTCAGGGAAGGAATGGCTACAAAATTCTTTCAGCATTTGGCGTGAGCTAAGAAAAACAAAAGAGGAAAAAGCTTATGAGCATCCGGCATCATATCCAGTGGTGCTTTGTGAGAAACTTATCAAAACCTTTTCCAGAGCAAATAGCAATATTTTAGACCCATTCAATGGGATTGGTTCTACTACTACTGCTTGTCATAACTTACAATGCTTTGGAACTGGCCTTGATTTATCTCAAGAATTTTGTACTATAGCATCTGGGAGGGTAGTAGGAGATGATAATATTAATATTATTAATGGAGATAGTTTTGATGCTTTAAAAAAACTACCGAGAGACTCGTTTGACTTATGTATTACTTCTCCCCCTTATTGGGATATACTTAATATGAAAAGAAGTGCAGACCAGAAGGCATCAGTTAATTATTCAGATGACGAAAATGATTTAGGGAATATTCCTAATTATGAGCATTTTATCGTAAAATTAGCAACTTTATTTGGCGAAGTCAAAAAAGTCTTAAAACCTGGTGGGTATTGTATTGTGAATGTAATGGATATTAGAAAGAAAAATGCTTTTTATCCTTTTCATAGCGACTTAGCATCTGCAATACAGAAAGTTGGATATATTTATGATGATTTAATTATTTGGGATAGACAAGGAGATTACAATAATATGCGTCCATTAGGATATCCTTATAAATTCAGAATCAACAAAGTGCATGAATATCTATTAATCTTCATAAAACCCAAGTAATTATGACAGACCAAGAGTTTTACACAAATGTAGGATATTTAGCTAATCCTATTCGAGAGACAAATATAGAGGTTGAAATGCCACAAAGAAGTCAAGCCCAATTTGTTGCAGATTATGCGTCATGGACTAACAACTACCCATTGCCATTGAAGACTGACACAGCACCATATTATGTGTGGCCGCCTATAAGGGATAAATGGAGTGTTGAGATGAGGGCGTATTTTATTTCAAATGACAACATCCCTCAGTCTCTACTAAACATCTTAGAACCAAGTAGAATACAAACACGACCTGGTTATGAAAACTGGCAAAGAAGGATTAGTACTAAAGACAATATAAGTCCTCTTTTACGAGTTGGATTTGTACTTGGAACACCGCAAGACGAGAGTCGTATTAGAGCATTAATTCCGGATCAATTTGTGAACGATTTCAATCACGGATATAATTTGTAAGATTATGAATATTGAAATGGCATATCTCTTAGGTCTCATTTGTGGAAATGGCGAAATTAAAAGGGGACAATTAGATACAAATGTTAGTATAGAAATTCCTCATAAAAAATTAGCAACAGAGCAAAATAGTGATGTAAGAATATATATCAAGGCAAGTATTGCGGATATTCGAACCATTTTGGAACCACTGATTGGAACCGGGATTAATTTTACTCAGCAAGATAATCGGTCGACACTATCGTTTACGAAAGCAAATACAGATTATTTGATAAGAGAGATTTTACGATTTGTAGGACATGCATCCTCACACGAGAATATACGTGTTAGTCAAGAAGTGTTTGGTTTCACAAGAGACCAAAAGATATACTTTTTGAAGGGATTTGCAGATGTCACAGGATATATTCGTAGGAGCAATTACTTTTTTGAAAAGCATCTTCATAGGGTATATTTGGAAGTTCCCCATAATTGGGAATTAGTTGTTGATATTTGCAATGTTTTAAAAGACATCGATATACCTGTTCAGTCCATTGACTGGGCGCATCCCAATATGAGGGATGGCAATTTGAGGAAGTTTAATCAAGGATTTCCTGATTTCTGGAAGAAAGAACATCAAATAAAAATATGGGCAAACGAATTTGAGCCTATAGGTTTTGCTGTCCTACATAAAAAAGAAACCTTAGATTTATTTGCCCAAGAATTAATCGAAGGTATTAAAGGAAACAGCAAAGATGTTCTATCACTTACACATAGGTATTATTGGAACAACCAAAATATCAAAAGAACTAAGCCCATTCATCCACAAGAAAACGACCCATTTATACCTATTGCTATTAGAGGAAAACATTATGATTCTTGGAAGGAAATAGCAGAAGATTTAGGCTACAAAAAGTAAATATCATGAAAGAGTTTGAATTATATGAACCAATGCGTTGTTGGCTGCAAAAATATCTTGAAGATAAGTACAATGGTTGGGATATTATTACATTAGATGCCCATAGTGGGAGATTGGATAGAGTGTTAAGAGCTCAAGGAATAGATTGCGATATAGCTACTGGGATAGACATTCTGATTGATATTTTAGGAATTGTACGAAAAGAGCAAACCTTCAAGCTGTTTTTTATAGAAGCAAAACAAACAAGTCTTACTTTAAGAGATTTAGGGCAACTTTGGGCATATTGTAAACTAATAGACCCAGAAGAAGCCTTCCTAATGACATCTGCGGATTTAGGGAGCCTGAACAAAATTCTAAATGTATTTAAGCGAGAAGACTTATTGGATTTCGGCGATGGCAAAAGAATTAAAAAAATGCAGATTGCCATTTGGAATATTAAAACAAATGCTCCAGAGATGGACACTATGATTCCCAAACTTTAGTTTAGAAAATTATGTCGAAGAAACAAAATTCCAATTATGGAATCATTTATCTACTGACCAATCCTGCAATATCAGGATTAGTAAAAAATAGGGATGACTACACGTGATAATGTTGATGAACGCATGCGCGGACTGTTCTATACCAGTGTTCCTGTTGCATTTGAATGTGAATATGCTTGTAAAGTAGAGATTGGAGACTGTAATAAAATTAAAAAAGCACTACACATAGATTTTCAGCCTTATCGCATACATCCGCAAAGAGAGTTCTTTCGGATTAATCCCGAACAAGCTCGTGCCATCTTAGAATTATTTGACAAAACCAAGGATATAGCTAAAGAAGTAAGTGCAGAAATCGTCAATAATCTGAGCCCTATTGATAAGAAAGCTGGCGAGGAATTGAAACGTAAAATGCGTCCACCACTTAATTTCAAGGAGATGGGAATTTCTGTTGGTACCAAGTTACAATATGTAGAAAATCCAGTTGTTGAAGTAGAGGCCTATACAGATAGGAAAGTTCTGTATAATGGAAAAATAACTTCGTTAACAGCAGTTATAAAGGATATTTTATATCTTAATTACGCCATACAGCCTACACGATACTGGTTATATAATGGTAAGAACCTGCAAGATATCTATAATGAAACTTATACATTAGACGAAGAATAAATCCATGACTCAAGCCTACTAAATAAGAACTATAAAAAACAAGCTTCTTTGTTTACCAATGATTATCGTTTTATCTGTATCGTATTTGTACCATAATATTAACGTGAGTTCGACCTAAGCGTACTTTTGTATATCTTTTGTTTGTACGATATTGAAGTTGAGCGAGGGCTTCTTGGGCAGGAAATTGTATGCGATAAGTCCTGATATGAGGTTTAC
>JAISIA010000024.1 GCA_031262295.1 Bacteroidales bacterium
TTACAAACCAATTCATCCAAGTTCCTACATTAGGCTCTTCAACCGCTGTGGTATTATTCCAATAATAAAGATCATCTTCTCCTGATACTGGAGAAAACACATTAGATATAGAATTTCCATTTGTTATATTTTCAATTGAACTTTCATTACCAGAATAAATAGTTATTGGCACACCAAAAAGATACCAACCTGCTGAATTTTGTGATTCTGCTGCATAATTAGAATAACCTTTAAATGCTGCTTCAACAGTAGCATTAGCAGTAGAATTAGGGAAAGTTGTACTATTATTAAATAATAACTCTGCTTTACTTGTTGCATCATCTTTTAATGTTAATGTTGAATATTCAATAGTAGTACTACGAGCATCAACCTTTTCTCCTGCGGGGATAATAACATATTCATTTTCATTAGGAGGATTTCCATTAGACCAATTTGCTGCATTACTCCATAGATTATTTACTCCTGCTGGTTCAAATGTATTTGTATATGATTTTGTAGTAAATGTTCCTCCTTCAACCCAAGTAGAAGTAGTTACATCAGCAAACACTTGTTGTATTCTCCATTTATATTCTGTTGCAGGTGTAAGTGATGATATTGTTGTTGTATTTGCATTTGTTATTTGCGTTGCCCCTGTCCAATCAGTTGCTGAATTTAATGCATATTGAAGATTATAAGATAATGGATTTACTGCATTATTATTCCAAGAAAGAGTAGCAGATGTTGGTGTTGTATTTGCTGATAAATCAAAAGGAGGGATATATGAAATTTTTATATCATCTAAACCAACCCTATTTGCACCACCTGCTGCATTTCTTTTAACACCTATTATTATATAATTATTTTGTCCTGATATTGATGTAGAAGGTACATTTAATGTCTGTTCTATATTTGTCCAACCAGAAGAAGGAGTCATAGTTTTGCTGAATATTTGTTTGTATAAAGAACTATTATTCGGTTGATTAGTTATATAAATTTGTATATCATTTTTGTCAGTAGAACTTGTATTATCATTAGTTCCAGCTCTTGCTTGCAAATTTATTTTTAATGCCTCTATATTTTCTGTTATCATAGGACTTATAAAATAAGTCCATTCGGTAGTACTAGTAACAGTAATACTTAATCCAGCACCACTACCACCATAAGCATAAGAATTATTATTTATGCTAAAATTACCTGATGGATATGTCCAACCATTTAAAACATTTGCTACACCAGCTGTAATATCATCTCCGAAATTTTGAATATACCCTTCTGATGTTGCTTGAAGTTCTGTTGGTGTTATATCGTATGTTTCTTGTGAATAAACAGCAGTACTAAAAAGGACTGCTATTATAAGGAGAATGAATGAATGAATGAATGAATGAATGAATTTTCTTTCTTTTTCTGCTTTTTCATAACCTTTTATTTTTTTATTGTTATTAAAAAATTGAATTAATTTATTATTAGGACACAAAAGTATAAATATTTTTCTAAATAAGGACAAAAAATATTTTTTTTCGTCCAATTTTTTATTTTTTTTCGTGTTTTTTATTAGTTTTTCTTTTGTTTCTTTTCTTTATTTTTATTGAAAAAAGACAGATTTTCTACAAAACAAGAAAATAATTTTCTAAAATCTTGTTTTATTTTTCCAAAACGCTGTTTTAATTTACTAAAACGAAGAAATAATTTATTAAAACGAAGAAATAATTTATTAAAACGAAGAAATAATTTACTAAAACTTCGTTTTAATCTTGTTGAAATATAGATATATAAGAAGACTACCCGACTTCCGTTAGGAAAATAAAAAGTCGGTTGCCGACCAGACTCCGACCTGCAACGGGCATTTATTTATCTATCGGATTGATAATTTAGAAGAAGACTACCCTAAGTTCCGTAGGAAAATTAAAAGTCGGTTGCCGACTATGCTTTTTGGATAAATTGTTTTTGGTAGGGAGTTTATTTTTTGGTTTTTATTTATTTTTAGGTATTTTTTATTTTTAAGGAAGTGGTAGTTTGCTCTATTTACTGCAAGAAATTCTCCTTTTTTTCCTTTAAAGAGAAAGAGGAATGAGGAAAGGATATTTAATATAATTCTTATAGGTATTATATATTGTTTTTTTTTAGGCAGGTTTTTGTATAGCATAAATAGGTTATTTCTAAAATTAAGGTAGGTTTTCTTTGGAGAAGTTTTGTTTAGTGTTCCTCCACCTAAGTGATAGCATACAGAATGAAAGGAGTAGAATATTTTATATCCTTTGTTTTGCATCCTCCAGCAAAGATCAATCTCTTCTTGGTGGGCAAAGAACATCTCATCAAAGCCATTTAACTCTTCAAAGACTTTTTTTCTAACAAAGAATGCTGCACCCGATGCCCAGAATATCTGTTTTTCATCATCATATTGCCCATTATCTTTTTCTACTATATCAAATATTCTTCCTCTACAAAAGGGATAACCCAAATAATCTATAAATCCGCCTGCGGCTCCTGCATATTCAAACATTGTAGGGTTGGAAATAGAGAGAATTTTTGGTTGAACGGCTGCAATTTTTTCATCACTATCCATAAGTGTAATTATGGGTTGTATCCAATTTTCGGTTACTTTTACATCGGAATTTAAAAGGATGTAGTATTCTATATTTTCTGAAAAGTCTTTTTCTTCTCTTAGTATTTCAAGAGCTTTATTATAGCCTTTTGCAAATCCATAATTTGTTTTTAGGTCAATGGTTTTAATTTGTGGGAAGTTGGTTTTTATGTAATTCAAAGAAGAGTCGCTTGAACCATTATCTGCAATAACAATTGTGGCATCTTTGGAATAAGCAACAACACTTGGGAGATATTCCCTTAGAAGATTTTCTCCATTCCAATTTAATATGACTATTGCAACTCTATTCATAGAAATATTTTAGTAACCTCTTCTAAATTGTACTCCTGCCTCTCCTTCTACGCCTTCGGGAAGGACATTACGAGTTAGGCGATGCTCCCAATAAGGGTCAAAAGGCTCACCTTTGGCATTTGAATGCAAAAGAAAATATTCGGAAAGGTTATTTTGAGGAGCATAGAAGACGAAACCTTTATTGACTTCTCCAAAAGGAGTTTTTTTGTATTTCCATATTTGGTATGGCATATAGGAAACACCATCAGCAGGAAAATCGTAGGACTCTCCGCCTGCAACTTGGTCTGCAATTGTTCTTGGTCTTGCTCCTGAGGTTGCTTTAAATTTTTCGTTAATTAGAATATCTGGCTTTCCGTATTGAAGATAAACTCTTCCCATATCTGTTTGATAGCCTTTGCGAATTGGGTTGGAGAAGGTTTTATTTACATAATCTATGTTTTCCATATAGTTTTTCCATTCTCCTTCTGGGTTTTCAGGGTTTATTCTTCTGAAAAAAGTGTATAGGAAGTGGCGTTTTTCATTCTCATCTTTTGATTTGACAATTATTTTTATCATTTCCTTGTCTGTTGCATTAGCAATAGGTTCTAAGCAATTGATATTTTCGTCTATATCTTTTTGATCTATTTTATATACAAAGGCATTGTATGGTAGGGTATCATCTTCCTTAGTTTGTAAGTCGGAATAGCGAGTAAATGCTGTTGAACTATAGGCATAGAGAATATTTTTTCCATCTCTTACCTCAACACTTAGGTAGTAGCTTCCTTGTGGAAGAAGTGTTATATCCAATTCTCCAAAGGCGGGGGTAATATTTTTTGCTCTTTCTCTTTTAATTCTTTGGAATCCTTCCACTTTTTTACCTGTTGAAAGCTCATCAATGGAAACAGAAAGTATGTATAGGCTATCCTTTCCGAAGAGTTTATCTGCATTATATATTTCTGCGTAATAGATTATCTGGTTTTGAGTTTTTGATATGGCGTCAAAAAGGTAGGGAGTTATGTCTCCAACCATCTTTGTTTTGATATTTCTTTGTGTAGTTTTGTTGTATTGTTCCACAATTTGGACTCCTGAAACGGCAATAGTATTTTCGGGATAGTTTATGGAGAAACTATCATTTACAATAATCTTTTCTTTGGGTGAATTTTTATCATCAATGGAAATCATTACTGAATACTTTCCATTTTTTAAGGAAACCCTTTGAATATCTAAAATAGAGTTGGCATTAGGAGTTTTTTCTGCTTTAATATCTCTTTTTTCTGCATAAAGGGTAGTAGAATCTGAGTTTATGACAACCATAAGTTCAATTAGTGCTTCTTCTTTTTTGGAAGAGGAATTTAATTTATACTCCACACTATTTGCATCTATGGAAATATTTATTTCAATGTAGGGTTTATTATTTGGGGTATTGTAGGAGGTAAAAGAGTATATTGCATTTACATCTTGTGAAAACGCAAAAGAAAAACTTAAAATTAAAAATAGGAATGCTGCAATTCTTTTCATAAAAAACTTATATAATGATACAAAAATCTTAGGCAAAGATACGTTTATTTTTTGATATGAAAAAACACTCTTTAAATCGGGGAAAAAGATTATTTAGATAGTGAAAAAGGTATTATTAATCAAAAAAACTACTTTCTAATAATTTGTATAGTGATTTTTCATCTCCCATAACCCAAATCATATCATCTTCTTTAAAGACAAAATGAGAAGAAGGATTAATTTGAGGTATGCCCATTCTTTCTACGCCAATGATTAGGCATTTGCTTCTTTGACCGACCTTAGTGTCTAAAAGATTTTTGTCAATCCAAGCAGAGGAAGGAGAAACTACAAATGTCATACATTTTATTGTAGATTTTGTATCCTTTTCTTGTTCTTCCATAAACTCGTGTAGGTTTTTTATGTTTTTAAACTCTAATACGAGGTTTTTGTGATGACGAATTATCTTTTGCAAATCATCCAATGTTCCACTAACAAGCATAGTGTCTCCTTTTTTAAGGATAAAATCTCCATCGGGAAAATTAATTTGTTTTCCGTTTCTGAAAACACTTAGTATTATTATGTCGTATTTTGATCTAAAATTAAGTTCTTTTAGGGTTTTATTGTGCAAATCCCCATCTTGAGCAATACAATATTCTCCTATATATAGGTTAGAATCTATCCAGTGAAGATTATCTAATTCAAAAAATCTTTCTTCCTTGTCTTTACATTCAGGACTTATACATTTTCTTCTTTCTTCTATTTGTCTTTGATTAAAATTTTTTACAAACCTTGCTTCCATTCTCCAATAGTATTTTAGGAGGAATTTTGATTGGAAGACTAATCCCATAAAGACAATTGAGATTATTACTAATATGAATATTGGAATTGCAAAATATTCTTTAAGGATAATAAATACAAAAGCAATAGCAATTAGGTATCTTACTGCAATTAGTAGGGTAAGAAATATCCTATTATTTTTTTCTTCTGTCCATATTGAAAGGAATAGGAAGGGTTCATTTCCCCTATCGTGTATAATAGCTCTTAGAAATGGGGATAGGGCAATTAGAGTTATCACTGCGGAAATTGTTTTGCTTATATCTGCTTCAAAAAAGTTGGATACAAAAGGTAGGAGAAAGTTATTGGAAAGAAGAATTATTGCAAGGCATATAAAAACGAATATTGTAAGGTATAGGAAATAGGATTGTAGTAGTTCTTTCCAAGCGGAATTGTTTTTTGTTATCTTTTCGTCTCCTTTTTTATTGAGTTTGTTTAGCCACTTTTGAGGAAGTGTTGTTTCTAAGACGTGATATATAGGTAAGGCAAGTTTCATTGTGTATGGGGTAGTGAATGTTGTTATTGCTGAAACTGCAATAACTATTGGGTAAATGAAGGCTGAGGTAAGATGAAGTGCTATTCCCATTCCCGCAACTATGAATGCAAACTCTCCCATTTGAGCAAGTGAGAATCCGGTTTGCATAGATGTTTTTAGGCTTTGTCCTGTTATTCTTACACCAATTGTTGTTAGGACTCCTTTTCCTATTATTGAGGTTGCAGAAAGAATAAGTATTATTCCTATATTATCTTTTATAACTATTGGATCTACCATCATCCCAACTGAAACAAAGAATATGGCAGAGAAAAAATCTTTTAGTGAAACTGTAACGTGTTCTATCTTTTCTAAAGCTGTTGTTTCTGCAAGCAGAGACCCCATAACAAAAGCACCCAAAGCAGAAGAAAAACCAACGCTTGTAGCGAAAACAACCATTCCAAAGCATAATCCTAAGGAAACAAGTAGGAGCATCTCATCGTTGAGCCAAGGTTTTAATTTTTTCAACATTGTAGGTATTATGTATATTCCTGCAACAAACCATATCACAATGAAGAAAATCATTTTCCCAATTATGAATACTATTGTTTCTCCTCCTATTGTATTTGTTGCAGAAAGAGTACTTAGAAGCACCATTATGATGATTGCAAATATGTCTTCAAAAATTAGGATACCAAAAACTATGTTTGTGAATTTTTCTTTTTTGAATCCCAAGTCGTCAAATGCCTTTACTATTATTGCTGTTGAAGACATAATAAGCATACATCCAAGCAACATACTATCAGCATTATTCCATCCAATTATCTTTCCTATTATAAATCCAACCAAAGAAAGAGTTACAGTAACAAAAAGCATTGCCACTCCCCCAACCTTTCTTATTCGTATTAGCTTTTTAAAACTAAACTCCAAACCTATTGAAAATAGAATAAAAATTACTCCTATATCAGCCCAAGTTTGAATATTTTCAGGTTCAACAGTAGGAAATAAACTAAAATGATGATTAGCTATAAAACCAGCAATAATATATCCTAAAACAACTGGCTGTTTAAGGATTTTACATACTATTCCTAAAACGCCAGCACATATAATTATTATGGCTAAATCTGTAATTATGGATGGTAAATGGTTCATTTATCTAATTTTATTTTGCAAATATAAACATTTTTTATATTTTTGCCGCTTTATTTTTAGCAAATAAGGTTGCTTACTCAACTAAGGATTTTCTAAAAAAATACAAATCAAAATATTGTTAAACCAAATTCAGTAAGGAATTATTAAAACAAAAAAGTCCATTATGGCATACACAAAGGACATTAAACCATTAGAAGGATTTGATTGGGATTCTATTGGTAAGAAAGAATCAGTTTATAGCAATCAAGAACAAGAACAATTGACTAAGGCTTACGAAGACACCTTTAATCAATTGGCAGAGCAACAAGTTGTAGAAGGAACAATCGTTGCAAAAAACAACAGAGAAGTTGTAGTTAATATAGGATTTAAATCAGATGGCATTATACCTGTATCTGAATTGAAATATAATCCTGACATTAAGGTTGGAGATAAGATAGAGGTCTATGTAGAAAGCCAAGAAGATGCAGGAGGACAATTAATCCTTTCTCACAAAAAAGCAATCATATTAAAATCTTGGGATAGGGTTAATGAGGCTTTTGATAAACAAGAAATCGTTAATGGACATGTTAAAAGCAGAACAAAAGGTGGCTTAATTGTTGATGTATTTGGCATAGAAGCATTCCTTCCTGGCAGTCAAATTGACGTAAAACCTATTAGGGATTACGATGTTTATGTTGACAAGATTATGGAATTTAAGATTGTTAAGATAAATCACGAATACAAAAACGTTGTTGTATCTCACAAAGCTCTAATTGAAGACGAAATTGAATCACAAAAAGCAGAAATCATATCACACTTAGAAAAGGGACAAGTCCTTGAAGGAATTGTTAAGAATATTACTTCTTATGGAGTATTTATTGACCTTGGTGGAGTGGATGGTTTAATTCATATAACAGATCTTTCTTGGGGAAGAATAAATCACCCAGAAGAAATAGTTCAATTAGACCAAAAAATAAATGTAGTTATATTAGACTTTGACGAAAGCAAGAAGAGAATAGCATTAGGACTTAAACAACTTACTCCACATCCTTGGGAAGGATTGGATAAAGACTTAAAGGTAGGAGACAAAATTAAAGGAAAGGTTGTTGTAATTGCAGATTATGGTGCTTTTGTTGAGATAATACCAGGTGTAGAAGGCTTAATTCACGTCACAGAGATGTCTTGGAGCCAACATTTACGCACAGCACACGATTTCTTAAAGATAGGAGACGAAGTGGAAGCAGTTATTCTTACATTGGATAGAGAAGAAAGAAAAATGTCTTTGGGTATTAAACAACTAATTCCTGACCCTTGGGCTGATATAGATAAGAAATATCCTGTTGGAAGCAAGCATGAGGCAACAGTTAGAAACTTTACCAACTTTGGAATTTTCGTTGAATTGGAAGAAGGTGTTGATGGACTAATCCATATCTCTGATTTGTCTTGGAGTAAGAAGATTAAACATCCTGCTGAATTTACAAAGGTTGGAGAAAAAATTCAAGTTATAGTTTTGGAAGTTGATGTTGAGGCTCGCCGTTTGAGCTTAGGTCACAAACAACTTGAAGAAAACCCTTGGGAAGTTTTTGAAACACTATTTACAATCAATTCAATTCACAAAGGAACTGTTGCATCTGCAGTAGAAAAAGGCGGAGCAACAATTGCACTTCCTTATGGTGTTGAAGCATTTTGCCCAAAATCACAACTTCAAAAAGAGGATAAGACAATTGCAAAGACTGATGAACAATTAGACTTTAAGGTTATTGAGTTTTCAAAAGAAGGAAAAAGAATAGTTGTTTCTCACACTAAGACTTGGCAAAAGGAAGACCCTAACGAAAAAAGAGGAAATGAAACAGAGGGACAAACAATAAAGAAGATTAATTCTTCAATAGAAAAAACAACCTTTGGAGATATTGACTCACTTCAAAACTTAAAAGAAGAAATGGAAAAGAAAGAAAATGAATAATCTTCTTTGAAATAACACATACTATTGATAAAAACGCTGCACTTTTTTTAGTGCAGCGTTTTTTTTGTCGGCAAGTCGGCAACCGACCTTTATTTTGCCTGCAACAGGCTTTTATTAGTCCTTGCGGAAGTCAGCAATCCACATTTATTTATCCTAATTCAATAGGGATAATCCGCAAATGAAATTACACAAAACAACCAATAATAAGGGGATTTATCTCTTTTCCCGTATTGTTTCTTTATATAAATTACCAATATTTGCATATAATATTAGTTTTACAAAGAGATGAATCCCATTGCTTTGATATATGAAAAATTTAATTTAAAAAAATATTTAACATTTTTTCCTTCAAATGTTAAATTCAAAATTTCAAAACTGAAATTTCCCGTTTGCATTTGTAAAATCTTTTTTGTATCTTTGCCAAACAAAGTTTCTTTTAAGGCAAAAGACATAGAAATTTTCCCATAACTTATTTTTATTTTTGATTACGATACAATAGCTTTATTATTAATACATTATCTTTAAATAAATCTTCGTTTTAGAAAATTAAAACGAGGTTTTAGAAAATTATTTCTTCGTTTTAGCAAAATAAAACAGCGTTTTATTTGAAGAAAATCTTCGTTTTTTTCTTTAAAAATTAGAATTTGGTTTTTTTAATGAAAAATACAGAAAAATGAATTAAAATTTATTTGGATAGTATTGAAGATTAATTGATTAATAATTTTGAAAAATTTTAACAAATTTTGGAGGTCATAAAATTTAAAAAATGAATGAAATGTTAAAAAATGTTAAAATTTGGGCAAATTTTGATAAAATGATGTTAAAATTTGGCAAAAAATGGGGTGTGAAATGTTAAAAAATTTTGAAAATATAATATTTTAGGTCTTGAATTTGTGGAGTTGATTGGTAGTTATTGCATTTACATAGAAAATTATCCTTGTTTTATAAAATTTAAACAAGAATAATTTTTTATTGAATCATAAATATAAGTATATAGATATATAATTATAAAAACCCATATTTCCGCAAGGACGACTAAATGCCACTTGGTGGCTTGCCGACTATTTTAGTATTGAAAGTTGTTCTTTTATTGAAGAAATTTTTTCATTTGTATCCGAAAGTTTTTTCCTTTCATTATCTACAATATTCTTTGGAGCACTGCTAACAAACTTTTCATTGGAAAGTTTTTTTGTTATAGTTGTTAGAAAACCTTCATAATATTTTAAATCTTCTTCCAATTTCTTTATCTCCTCTTCCTTATTTATGGCAATATTTAAAGGAATATACATCTCCAAAGTGCGAACCATTATAGGTATTGTTCTGCTTGGTGCGGTGTCTATAAAAGATATTTTCTCTGCATTGCAAAGTTTAATTATTATATCGCTCAAATCCTTATTGAAAACTTCATTATTTTTTATAAGTACTTCAATTTTGTTCTTCAAAGGTATTGCCTTTTCATTCCTAAAAAGACGAATAGCAGAAACTATTTCTTCCATTAAAGAAAAGTCTTCAAGTATTTTTTCATCCATTTCCCTATACTTAACTCTTGGAGAAATCATAATAAAGTCGTCATTTGCTCTTTCCTTTAATAGATGATAAATTTCCTCACTAATAAAAGGCATATATGGATGAAGTATTTTTATTATTTTTTCAAATATATCAAGGGTTTCATTGTATGTTTTCCTACCAATAGGCTGTTGATATTTTGGTTTTATTATCTCCAAATACCAAGAACAGAAGTCATCCCAAATCAATTTATATGTTGTAATAAGACTTTCACTCAAACGATATTTTGAAAAATCTTCATCAATTGAGAGTATTGCTTGGTTAATCTTAGTATTTATCCATTTCACTGCAATATCAGAGCTTTTCTCTTGGGGAATATCCTCTACAACAAAACCTTTTACCAAACGCAAAGCATTCCATATCTTATTGGAAAAGTTTCTTCCTTGTTGGCAATAAGCCTCATCAAATAACAAATCATTACCTGCGGGAGAGGACATAAGCATTCCTACTCTTACTCCGTCAGCTCCGTATTGTTCAATTAGTTTTATTGGGTCTGGACTATTACCCAATTGCTTTGACATCTTCCTTCCTTGTTTGTCTCTTACAATTCCTGTTAGATAAACATTCCTAAAAGGAATATCATTTCTGTATATCTCTCCTGCAATTATCATTCTTGCAACCCAAAAGAAAAGAATCTCTGGGGCAGTTATTAAATCATTAGTAGGGTAATAATAGTTTATCTCCTCATTATTTGGATAGCGTATGCCATCAAAAACAGATATAGGCCAAAGCCAAGAAGAGAACCAAGTATCTAAAACATCCTCATCCTGCTTTAAATCATTTATTGTATAATTTTCCTCTGGGAATTTCCTATTTGCAATTTCCAATGCTTCCTTTTCATTTCTTGCAACTACGACCTCTTTATTGGGAAGATAATATGCAGGTATTCTCTGTCCCCACCAAAGTTGCCTACTGATACACCAATCTTTTATGTTTTCCATCCAATGACGATAGGTGTTTTTAAACTTAGGAGGGTGAAATTTTATAATATCTTTTTCAACTACATCCAAAGCCTTAGTGGAAATATCCTTCATATTTAAGAACCATTGCAAAGAAAGCTTAGGTTCAATTGCAACAAGGGTTCTTTCAGAAAAGCCTACCTTATTAATATAGTCCTCTGTTTTAACCATAAGACCTGCATTTTCCAAATCCTTTGCAATAATTTTCCTACACACAAACCTATCTAATCCTTCGTATTGTAAGCCATTTTGATTTAAAGTGCCGTCATCATTGAATATATTTATACTATCCAACTTATGTTTTAAGCCAATATTATAGTCGTTTATATCATGAGAAGGAGTAATCTTCAATGCCCCTGTTCCAAACTCCTTATCAACATATTCATCAAAGATTATAGGTATTACTCTCCCTACAATGGGAACAATAACTCTTTTTTCCTTTAAATGAGTATATCTTTCATCAGTAGGATTTACGCATAAGGCAGTATCGCCCATTATTGTCTCTGGACGTGTTGTTGCAACACAAATGAATTGTTCTGAATTTTCAATCTTATATTTAAGGTAGTATAGTTTGGAGTTTTGTTCTTTGAATATAACCTCTTCATCGGATAGGGCGGTAAGAGCCTTAGGATCCCAATTAACCATTCTTACGCCACGATATATTAAGCCTTTGTTGTATAGATCTACAAAAACATCAATGACGGATTCATATAATGCTTCCTCCATTGTAAAACGTGTCCTTTTCCAATCACAAGATGCTCCGAGTTTTTTTAATTGCTCTAATATTATTCCTCCATGTTTTTCCTTCCATTGCCAAGCATGGGAAAGGAATTCCTCTCTTGTTAAATCCGACTTATTAATTCCTTCCTCTTTTAGTTTGGCTACAACTTTGGCTTCTGTTGCAATTGAGGCGTGATCCGTTCCCGGAACCCAGCAAGCGTTCTTTCCCTCCATCCTTGCTCTTCGTATTAATACATCCTGTATTGTATTGTTGAGCATGTGTCCCATATGTAGTATTCCCGTTACATTAGGTGGAGGGATAACAATAGTGTATGGTTCTCTACTATCAGGCTCTGAATGGAAAAGATCATTATCCATCCAAATATCATACCATTTTTTCTCTATATCTTCTGCGTTAAACTTTTCTGAAATTGGGTTCATAGACTTATTTTCTTCTTATTTTCAATTTGCAAAGATAGTTTATTTAAAAATATTAAAGAAAAAATGGTTTTTTAAAAATAAATATCCCTTTGTCCCTTGTGGATTGCCTCAACATTTTCTTTGATTTTCTCTTGCAGAGCCTTTTGATTGGTTTCCTTTATTAATTTATCAATAAGTAAAAATCCTTTTTCCTTTGTTTTAGGTGATGCAAAATCTTCCAAATATTCTTCAAATGTGAATATAGCATTAGGAAAACAATATTGTTTTATAAGTCCCGGTTTAGCCAAATCCATAAAGTCGTGTCCAACTCTTCCATTACGATAGCACCCTGTGCAGAATGAAGGAATATATCCTGCATCTATTAGCGAAGAAATAACTTCGTCCAAGCTACGTGTATCACCTGTTGAAAATTGTGCTCCACTTTCTTGGTCGCTATGAGAGTATGAACCCGGATTTGTTTTACTTGCAGCCGAGATTTGACTAACTCCATATTTTATTAGTTCATTTCTCATCATATCATTCTCTCTTGTGGAGAGTATTATCCCTGTATAAGGGAGGGCAATCCTTAAAATGGCAACAATTTTCTTAAAATCGTCATCACTAACAGGACAAGGTATGTTTTCAGATAGAGGAGCACCAACGGCATATTCCATTCTTGGAACAGAAACTGTGTGAGGTCCGCATCCGAAGGCTCTTTCTAAGTGATTGGCATGTTCAATCATTGCAAGGACTTCAAAGCGATAGTCAATCAAACCAAACAAAGCACCAATTCCAACATCATCTATTCCTCCTTCCATTGCTCTATCCATAACCGATAACCTATATAAGTAATCCGCCTTTGGTGTTCCGCAAGGATGAAAGTCTTTATATTTTACCTCATCGTATGTTTCTTGGAAACAAACATAAGTTCCAATCTTCTCAGCTTTTAGTCTTGAAAAGTCATTTACTTCCATTGGAGCTAACTCAACGTTGATTCTCCTTATGTAATCCCTGCCATTGTTCTCTTTTACTTTATAAGTTGTCCTTATTGCTTCAACCATATAATCTGTTCCGTTGCGATTGTTCTCTCCACAAATTAAAAGAACCCTTTTATGACCTTGTTTTAATAGTGCAGAAGTTTCTTGTGCAATTTCATCCATTGAAAGAATTGTACGTTTAATTAGGTGATTGTCCTTCCTAAAAGAGCAATATAGGCAGTTATTGACGCAAACATTACCTGTATAAATGGGAGCAAACAGCACAAGACGTTTTCCATAAATGCTTTCCTTTACATCCTTTGCTACAAGCATAATTTGTTTTATCAAAGAAGCATCTTCAACACGGAGTAATTGAGCTACATCTTCCAAAGATAATCCTTTTAATTTGGAAGCCTTATTTAATATGTTTTCAAATTCTGTTTTTGAGGGAGCTTTTCCTTCAATCATATTGTAGAGTTTATCTCTATCAATAAAATTCTTTCCTCTTTCTTCTTTATTCATATTATATATATTTTTCTTTAAAAGTTTTTATTCTTATAAAACAAAACTATTGTTTTGCCAAAAAAGCCTTTGCATAAACGCCTTCTAATCTTCCTAATTTACCTGTTAGAGAATTAATCTTATCTGTTGAAGCCTCTATTATAAGAGTTATTATGCTCATATTTTTCTCTACAAGAGGAAGACCATAACGTGAAAGAATGTATTGGGAATTTAAGGATAGTAAATCATTTATAGCATTTACGCTATCCTTATTATGAATCATAATAGAAATTACTGCAATTCTCTTTTCCATTAGCTTTCTTTTGGATTAGATTATTTTTAATTAGTTTTCTTTTCTTTATCCTTTACTTTGAATAGAGATTAATTTTTCTATTCTTAGATAGGATTATCTATAACGCAAAATTACTATATTATTATCTATATAAAAGAAAAACTATAATTTATTTATTTTTTATTTTGTTTTATAGCTATTTACAAACACATTAATTCTTATTAAATGGTTAAAAAAATAATTTTTTGCGTTATTTAATAATAATTTTAACAAAATAACGTTTGTTTTTGTCGGCGTATAAATTGATAAAAATCACAATATACATAATAAAAAAATAAAGTAAGTTTCAATTAAAACAGGGATAATGAATTTAAAAAACGTTTTTTCGTCAATATTTTTTCTAATAACTATAAGCCTTTTTTCTAATTCTATGTTTGCACAAGGTGGATTAGATAATGATAATCTTGGAGAGATAATCCTTCGTCAGCAAATAGAAGATGGGGCAAGAATAATTAGTACAGGTGTTCCTGTTTTGCTTATTGCTCCTGATTCTCGTGCAGGATCAATGGGTGATATTGGTGCTGCAACAACTCCTGATGTAAATTCCATACATTGGAATGCTGCAAAGTTGGCATTTATTGACAAAAAAGTTGGAATATCCCTAACCTACACTCCTTGGCTTAGAGATATTGTTGGTGATATTGACCTTTCTTATCTTTCAGCTTTCTATAAAGTAAATCAGCGTAGTGCAATAGGAGGCTCACTTACATATTTTTCTTTGGGAGGTATAGATTTTTATGATGTAAATGGAGAAAATAAAGGGAATTTTAAGCCTAATGAGTTTGCAATTGATTTAGCTTATTCAATGAAATTAACAGATAATCTCTCTGCATCAGTGACAGGAAGGTATATTCGTTCAGATTTAACACAAGGACAAAATGTAGGAACTTCCACTTCTCACGCTGCAAACGCCTTTGGTGCAGATATAGGAATTTATTATCAAAAAGAATTATCCTCAGGTGAAAACGCTTCATCTTATGCCATAGGTTTGCAAATTGCAAATCTTGGTTCTAAAATATCATATTCAGAATCTTTAGAGTCGGAATTTCAACCTGCCAACCTAAGAATTGGAGGAAGATATACTATGGACTTTAATCAATTCAACACTCTTTCCTTTATGGTTGATTTTAATAAGCTCTTAGTGCCAACACCTGCTGTTTATGATTCCGCAGGAAACATAGTTGCGGGAATGGATAATCATGTTAGTGTTATGCAAGGAGCAATACAATCCTTCTATGATGCTCCTAATGGATTTACAGAAGAGTTGCAAGAAATAAATATTTCTGCTGGTGCAGAATGGGTATATAATAAGTTCCTATTTCTAAGAGCAGGTTATTTCTATGAAAACAATAAAAAAGGAGGAAGAAGATATGTCACCTTTGGAGGAGGATTTAAATATAATGTATTGAATTTGGACATTGCTTATTTAGTACCAACAGTAAATACAAACCACCCTTTAAAGAACACATTAAGAATATCTCTTAGCTTTGACATATAAAAATGAAAAATAAGGTAGGCATAGGTTATGATGTCCATAAATTAAAGGAAGGATTGCCCCTTTTTATTGGAGGAATACAAATTGAACATAACAAAGGAGCAGAGGGACATTCCGACAGTGATGTTCTCATTCATGCAATCATTGATGCTCTTTTGGGAGCTGCCTCTTTAAGAGATATAGGCTTTAATTACCCTGATAGTGATCAAAAGTATAAAGGAATAGATTCTAAAATACTTTTAAAAGATACCCTAAATAAAATAAAAGAAAAAGGCTTTTGTATAGAAAATATTGACTCTATTGTTGTTTTGCAAGAACCCAAAATAGGGATTTATATCCCTAAAATGCAAAGCACAATAGCCAATATTTTGAATATAGATGTTGATGATGTATCTATAAAGGCTACAACAACAGAACATCTTGGCTTTGTAGGGCAAAAAGAAGGCGTAGCCTCTTATGCTATTTGTATGCTTTCAAAGCCCTAATTCTATAATTTCTATAAAATATTATAAAAATCCTGCAACTATTGTTTTGCAAATTCCTTATAGAAATGAGGAATTGTTTCTATTCCTTTTAGGAATTGATTAACAGGATAGCTTTCATTTGGAGAATGTATCGCATCTGCGGAAAGTCCAAAGCCCATAAGTATGGATTTTATTCCCAATATCCTTTCAAAACCTGCAACAATTGGAATTGAACCTCCACTTTTAGTTGGGATAGGACGTTTTCCATAAACTTTTTCGTATGCTTTCTCTGCTGCCTTATAAGCAGGCATATCAATAGGTGAAACATAAGGATAGCCACCATGCAAAGGTGTCACCTTAACTCTTACACCTTTTGGAGCAAGACTAAGAAAATACTTTTCAAATCTTTCTGTTATTATATTGAAATCCTGATCTGGAACTAAGCGAAAGGAAATCTTTGCGTGTGCTGATGAAGGAATAATTGTTTTAGAACCCTCTCCCTGATAGCCTCCCCAAATTCCGCAAACATCCAATGAAGGTCTTATTCCTGTTCTTTCTATTGTTGAATATCCCTTTTCTCCAAATACATCATCAATATCAAGCTCTTTTTTGTAGTTTTCCTCATTGTATGGAGCCTGAGCCATTAGTTTTCTTTCCTCATCCGAAATAACTAAGACCTCCTTATAGAAATCAGGAACTGTAATATGATTATTTTCATCCATAAGTTTTGAAATCATACCACACAATACATTAATTGGATTAGCAACAGCACCTCCATAAATACCAGAATGAAGATCCCTATCTGCACCTATAACTTCTACTTCAACATAACCCAATCCTCTTAATCCAGTTGTTATAGATGGTGTATCCTCTCCTATCATTGAAGTGTCGGAAACAAGTATTATATCTGCTTTTAAAAGGTCTTTGTTCTTTTGACAAAAAGCATATAAGTTTTCAGAGCCTATCTCCTCCTCTCCTTCTAACATAAACTTTACATTAGTTGGCAATTGGTTTGTCTTAACCATATATTCAAAAGCCTTAGCATGCATAAAGGATTGTCCCTTGTCATCATCTGCACCACGAGCATAAATTTTTCCATCTTTTATAATAGCTTTGAACGGGTCAGAATGCCATTGCTCAATAGGATCAACAGGCATTACATCATAATGTCCATAAACCAAGACTGTCTTTTTTGTTGGGTCAATAATCTTTTCTGCATATACAACACTATTACCCTTTGTTGGCATTATATTACAATAATCTACTCCTGCATTTATAAGCAATTCCTTCCATTTTTGAGCACATCTTTCCATATCTTGCTTATGTTCGTGCATAGAAGATATAGAAGGAATACTTATAAGAGAGAATAGCTCATCAAAAAATCTGTCCTTGTTTTGTTCAATGTATTGTTTTAATGTTTCCATGTTTAAAATTTATTTCTTTTTATTATTAAATTATCTTTTCTACAATAATATTATATTGCATAAAAAAATTTAAAAAACTATTATCTATGTGGTAATTTATCCTCCTGTATTGGAGTAGGAAATACATAATCCTTAATAATTGTGACACCATTAAAGTTTCTCTTTAACTTAATATAAGTTCCATAAGCATCCAACTTAGTTTTGTAATCGCCACATTTAACTATAAAGTTTGGTTCTTCAAAAAGCACATAAACCTTTAAGGATGGTAATTCATTATTTATTTTTTCCCTAAGAGAAAACGCTTTTTGCTTTGCACCTTCTCCTGAAAAAAATCCTACTCTTATGCGATAACCCGGTTGAGTTTGAGAAAGCTCATTAAATAGTATATGTTGTTCCAATATGGTTTGTAACTTTCCATCGGCTATAACCTCAACTTGTGCATTTGTTAAGGAAAAGGAAGAAAGAAAAACGATAAATAGGAATAGTTGCTTATAAAATTTCATATTAATTATCTTATTTTTATTTAGCCGCACCATGCAATTGTTTAATTGGAACAACAAGTACAGGGAATGGAGATAGGTTTATCATCTGTTGAGCATAAGGTCCTAAGAAGAAAAGATTGTTTAATGTCTTTTCTTGTTCTGTTGTTATAACTATTAGGTCAGCATTTATCTCCTTTGCATATTCAATTGTTGAATCTGTAATGTTTCTTGAATTAACGTAATGTTCAGTATGAGCAACATTATGCTGGGTTAAAAAATTATCAACGCTTAAAACATAACTTACAACATCGTGTCTTATATCTGGAATTGTTGAGGTTTGAACTCCCAAAATATTAACTTGTGAATGTGGAAACATCTTTGCAAATTCAATTGTCCAAGGAACCTTTTGCCTTGTATCCTTTGTTGAGTCTATTGGAAGGACTATCTTTTCAAGGTTTTTATTAAAATTAAAGTTTTCCCTAACTATTAGGACAGGAATATTACTTTCGGTAACTACCTTAAAGGCATTTTGTCCTGCATACTTTTCATCATAACCGCCCTTACCATGAGCACCTATTACAATCAAGTCTGGATTCTCCAACTTAGATAAATTGCTCATGGCTTGATAGACCTTACCTTGTGAAATTATGTATGAGATATTTTTCCCATTTAAATTTCCTTCATTTTCCTTTGCTAAAAGAATTAGCTTTTGTTCAGCCTCATCTTTATCCATTTCTTTTGTTTGCACCCAAAGCATTAATATGTCTGCTCCTGTACGATTGGCTATATCAATTGCAAGTCTTAGTGCAACCAAAGACGAATTTGAAAAATCTATTCCAACAATAATTTGTTTCATCATAACATTTCTTTTTTTTGATTTTTATAACTTAAAAAATTTACTTTTTAATTGGTTTTAATTTTTAATTATTAACTTTGCAGAAAACAATTTTAACCATTTAAAATTTGGCACAAATATAAATCAAAATTATTAATACTGCAAATAATTTAAATAAATTATTTATAATGAACGAAAATTTAGACCCCAAAAGTCAAAGATTAAACAATACAGAGAAAGACTTTGAAAGGGCTTTACGTCCTTTAAGTTTTGATAGTTTTACAGGACAAGAGCAGATAATTGAAAACCTTAAAATATTCGTTCAAGCGGCAAAAGAAAGAAAAGAAAGCTTAGATCATGTCCTACTGCATGGTCCTCCCGGTCTTGGAAAAACAACCCTATCTCATATTATAGCAAACGAATTAGGCGTAAATCTAAAACTAACCTCTGGTCCAGTCTTAGATAAGCCCGGAGAATTGGCTGGAATACTTACTAACTTGGAAGAAAACGATGTCCTATTTATTGATGAAATACATCGGCTTTCACCAATTGTTGAAGAGTACTTGTATTCTGCTATGGAGGATTATAAAATTGATATTCTCATTGAAACAGGTCCTAATGCTCGTAGCGTACAAATTGCTTTAAGCCCCTTTACATTAATTGGAGCAACAACGCGTTCAGGACTACTAACTGCCCCTTTACGCTCCCGCTTTGGCATAACTTCACGTTTGCAATACTACGATCATAAAACACTAAACAGAATTATACTTCGCTCTGCATCCATACTCAATACCCCAATAAGCGATGAGGCTTCTATGGAAATTGCCAGAAGAAGTAGAGGAACACCTCGTATAGCTAATCTACTTTTAAGGCGTTTGAGAGATTTTGCTCAAATAAAAGGAGACGGGAAAATAAATTTGGAAATTGCAGTTATGGCATTAAAAGCATTGAATGTTGATAAACACGGCTTGGATGAAATGGATAATAGAATACTAAGTGCAATTATAGATAAGTTTAAAGGAGGTCCTGTGGGAATAACAACAATTGCAACAGCAGTAGGAGAAGATGCTGGAACAATAGAAGAGGTTTATGAACCCTTCCTAATACAAGAAGGATTCCTTATGAGAACATCTCGCGGAAGAGAAGTGACACCTTTGGCTTATCAACACTTGGGAAAAAACTACATTTCCAAACAAAATACCGCATCATTGTTTGATGGAGAATAATTAATCTTAATGTTTTCAAAAAAAATATTACCTTTGCCAAATAAATAATAATACTTAGTCTAACCCTTATTAAAATTAAAGATAATGAAAAGAATTATTTTTTTTACCATATTAGCAATATCATTGTGTTTTTATAATAATATATTTTCTCAATCCATAGATGAGAGTTGTAAAATCATAGAAACTGAGGTAAAGGATGGAATTTACAATAATTTTTCTGTTAATTCCAATGGTTTTTTAACCTATAATTGGGTGGATAAAAAAAGTGATTCTCAAACCTTAATAACAATTGATTTAACAAAGGTTAGAATAACAAAAGACGTTTCTCAAAGAGGATATAGGGTTTTTATAAATTGTATGGATGAAATAGATTGTATAAATGAAAAAGGCAGGCTTTCATCTAACGAAAACTACTATTCCGACTTCTCAAAAACATATATCCCAGCAAAAGATGAAAAAGGAATGATTGCAATATACAATCACCTACTATTTCTTCTAAAATGGGGAAATACAAACAAGTAATTACCCGCAACGGGCATTTAATTGTCCTAACGGAAGTCTGCTTGTCGGCAACCGACTTTTAATTCGTCCTAACGGAAGTCTGGTTTTATATTTATAAGTTTATAATTCAACAAAAATATTTCTTCGTTTCAGCAAATTAAATCTTCGTTTTAAAAAATTATTTCTTCGTTTTAGTAAATTAAAACGCTGTTTTAGTAAATTATTTCTTCGTTTTAAAAAATTAAAACAGCGTTTTAGAAAAATAGGATTATGAAGAATAAATTTTAAAATTTTACAATTAATTTATCTTTTTAATTTCTCCTGTTTGGCAATTAAAGAAAATATTCTTTTCTTTTATAATCATTGGAACGATTTCGCCGTATTGGTTAAGTGAAATATATTGAGAAAAGGTCTTTTTTGGCGTTTTAATCTCTACTTTTACCATTTGAGGCAGAGCATAATAAACTCCTTTTACTCCCTTATCCTTATTTGTAGAATCTATATACTCGTTTTTTGTTAATTTTATTTGATCATTTGCCTTAAAACTCACCATAATTGGAATTGGACTACCTTGAAGTGGGATAACAAGAGCCTCTTTTTCTATTATAGGTTTTTGAGGCACTAAGGTAAATTGTCTTTTTTCTTTGCCTATTATGGTTTTTCCTGTAAATAAACTTACATATCCATCAATTATTTCGTCAATTTGTTTGTACATATAGTCTAATGTGGTGTTTATATATGTGCCTTCCAATTCTCCAGAAAGTATTTCCAACTGCTTTTCTCTTAATTTTCCTATTTTTTCAACAACTTCCTCAGCAGATAAATTTAGTTTTTCCAATTGATTTTTTTCAATTAACACCTCTTCAAATATCTTTTTAGGGGTTAAACTCTCTGTTTTTCCTTCTTGATTATTAATTTTTCCTCTGCATTTTCCTTTTTCACAGCTATGTTTTGAACAATTATCTCTTTCTTTTTGAAAACAAGGAGTTTTTTTACAATGTTTTTGATTATATATAATGCTTTTTATAATTCCATTATCGTCCTTATTGATAGAAAACTTATCATTATTGGCTATTATAACATATTGTTTTAGGGAGGTTTCTTCAATTTGGGTGTTAATCTTTATGTCCTCAACACTAAAAGTCTCTTCATTATTTGTTATAACATTTTTTAGTCCCAACAAATAAGCCTTATCGGCAAATATACCCTTTATCTTTTCTTCTTTTTTGTAAGTTACATCCAAAACAACTTCTGTGTTTTGAGGAAGGGAATAATGAATTATGGTTTTATCTTTTACTTGTGGAATATCCTCTATTGGAAAGGATACAAAGGATGAGGAACATCCCAAAAAGAAAACCATAACAAACAAACTCAATACTAAATTTTTCATATAACTATTTATTAATAAATTTTATTTCTTTTATTGCTTTTAAGCCCAATATCCCATACTTATTATTCAGACTTATGATTTGGTAACTCTTACCATTTTTATATGCATTATAAAGTAGGTTAGATATATTCTCCAATTCAGCTTTTACAGCACCACTTTCTATAACGTTAAATATGGTATTAAATTTTTCATCCACTATATTTAATTTTTTCCCCTCCACAACAAAGCCATAGCCTTTTACCATTGGAGTTATATAGTCAAAATGTTTATCATTTATTGGCTTAAAAGTTTTTCTACTTGCATAAAGCCAGCCTTTACTATCCTTTACAATAATAATTGAATCAAATGAAAGTGAAAATTCTTTATATGGAGTCTTTATTTCCCTACCCTTAGAAAAGGATATTCCAGAGGCGTTTATTGGATATTGTTTCAATTTACCTTTTTCAATAAAGACAATGGTTGAATCATAAATATCCACAATGGCGTTTAATCCATCGTAAATTTCCTTTCCCTTATCGTTAAACAAACTATAACGATTATTTCTTCTTGCAAGAAAAAGAGTATCTCTTTGAGAAATTACCTTTACCTCATCGTATTGAGGCTGCAAATACACAACTCCAATTCTTGAAATTATTCCTTTACCCCCATTTTGTGTTATATTGAAGTAGGGAGAAACATCCATTGGCTCCACATCATCGTAAGCTGCATGAATAATTACTCTTCCCCTCTTATCCAAAAGAGCAGTCCGACCTCCCCTAACGCCCTTTATATATTGTATTCCTTCAAAAATAAAGGTAGAAAAGCTCTCAAATTGTGGTCTAACTATGATTTTGCCTTGCTGATTTATTAATCCCCAATAGCCATTTAAATTAAAGGAATAGACATCATCTTGAATAAGTATATTTATATCCTTATATATAGGCTCTAAAATAATCATTCCGTTATAGTCCATAAGACCAACAAGGGAGTCTTTCTTAAATATTATTCTCTGCCAATCAAAATTTATTATATTGTTTTTATCAATTTGTGGCATTTTTCTTCCTTCTGGCTTTTCTCCCTTCCTATTTACTAATTCGGTTTTCTCACCTTCTCTAATGTAGAAGTTACCTCCTCCAATGTATTTTACTATATCGCAATCCAATTTTGCAATAAAGCGAAAAGGAAATAATGAAGCGTTATTTACCTCTACAAAAGATATTATTGTGTCATTATCAAAATATTCAACAATATCGCTATTTGTATTAAACACCATATTCTTTTCCTTCATTGAAGCTACAAAAAAGGTGTCCTCATCTATCTTTACTTTTATTGTATCAAACTCTGGGTAAAGGTATCCAATGCCATTGAAGTTTATTATCCCGTATTTGTTGTCTTGTTTTGTAAGAATTAGATCTGAGGATGTAACAAATAAGTCTTCATATACAGGTTGTATAAGAACTCTTCCTTCAATTGTAAGTAGTGCCATCCTACCATTGGGCATTATTGCCTTAATATAGGTTTCCCTATAAGTCTTATAGGAAAACACAGTATCAAAATAGGGTTCATAAATTATGGTATTCGTTCCGTCAATTAACCCTACCTTATCATCCTTTGTAGTAAAGGCATATATGGAAGTATAATTTAGTTTTTCTATTTTTTTAATTTCTCCATACTTATCCTTTAATGTATTTAATATTTCTTCTTGAGAAAACCCTTGAAGAGAAAGTATGGAGAAGAGGAATAATAATATTGAAACCTTAATTTTCATAATCTATGTTTTTTTATACACTTGGCTCTTGCTGACTAAGGCAATGAAAGGAACCTAATCCCCAAATTATCTCAGTGGAATCAATTCCTATAACCTTTCTATCCTTAAAACATTCCTCCAAAGTGTAAATTGCCTTATTGTCTTTCTTGCAATTGAAAACAGGAACAACTACAATATTATTTGCAATATAAAAATTGGCATAAGAGGCAGGAAGAATTTGGTCATCCCAAACGACATCATCCGGCATTGGAAGAGGAACTATATTTGCTTGTTTGCCGTTTTCCAACCTTGCCTTACTTAATATGTCCATATTATTCTTTAATGCCTTATAATTATTGTGCGTTTTATCCTCTTCAATTACTGAAACTATGGTATCTTCATTAACAAAACGTGTAATATCATCAACATGCCCATCAGTATCATCTCCCTCTATCCCTTCTTTTAGCCATATTATGTTTTCAACTCCATAATAGCTTATTAGTTTTTCCTCTATTTCTTCTTTTTTTAGTTGAGGATTCCTATTCTTATTTAATAGACAATTCTCTGTTGTAATTAAAGAACCCTTCCCATTAAAATCTACGCTTCCTCCTTCCATTACAATATTGGGAGAAAAGACAACTATATTTTCTTTTTCTGCAACAAATAGAGGAATATTATTATCATTTGAACATGGATATTTGCCTCCCCAAGCATTGTATTGCCAATTTACAATAGCTTTTTCTTTTTTTGTTTGATTAATTATAAAAGAAGGACCACAATCTCTCATCCATGCATCATCGGTTTTAAAGATATGGAAGTGTATATTTTTCATATTAGCTTCCAAAAGCATTAATTCCTTTTCTACTTTTTCTTTCATAGAGGAATTAGTCACAATTATATTTACCTCTTCCTCATTTGCAATAGCCTTAATAAAGCAATTATAATATGGAAATATAGTATTTATTTTCTCTGGCCAAGAATTTTCATTATGAGGATAAGAAAGCCAAGTAGCCTTATGCTTATACCATTCAGCAGGAAAAAAATATCCTAATTCTTTTGGTGTTTTCATTTTTCTATTTCTTTAAATAATAGAGTAAAAACCTACTTATCGTCATTATCAATATATCTTTTCAATATTGGTTTATAGGAATCTATTCTTCTATCCCTTAAAAATGGCCAATGTATCCTATAATGGTTAGTTAGAGATGTATCAATTTCTACAACCTCTACTGCTTCCTCATTGTGTGGTGCTTTATATAATATAGTGCCAAAAGGATTGGCTACAAAACTTCCTCCCCAAAATTGCATATCCCCTTCTCTTCCTGTGCGATTTACTGAAACTACATGTACGCCATTAGAAATTGCATGCGAAAGTTGCATAGTTTGCCAAGCTAAGTGCTGCTCCTGATTTGTCTTTTCATCTTGTGAAATATGCCAACCAATAGCCGTTGGATAGAAAAGAATATCCGCACCCATTAAAGCAGTAATCCTACTTGCCTCACTGTACCATTGGTCCCAACAAATCAAAACTCCTATCCTTCCAAAGGCAGTATCAAAAACCTTATAGCCCAAATCACCAGGAGTAAAGTAGAATTTCTCATAATATCCTGGGTCATCAGGAATATGCATCTTCCTATACTTACCCAAATACCTTCCATCAGAGTCTATAATTGCACAGGTATTAAAATATAATCCCTTTGCCTTTTTCTCAAATAATGAAGCAACAATCACTATATTTTCTTCCCTTGCAACAAGAGATAGTATTTCTGTTGTACTTCCAGGAATCTCTTCTGACAAAAGAAAGTTATCATAGTTTTCTTCATCACAAAAATAAAGACTACAAAACAATTCTTCCAAGCAAACAATATTTGCTCCCTTCTTTGCTGCATTTCTAATCTCTCTTACAGCTTTTTTTATATTTTCATCCTTATCTTCTACACAAGAAAGTTGAACTAAACCAATTTTTACCTTCATAAAACTATATTATTTGCTTTTTTTTAAAATCTTTTTGACTTAAAAATACTCCAACTATAACAACTAACATCCCTATAACCTTATTTATTGTCATCTCTTCCTTACCCAAAACCCAAACAAGCAAAAGTGTCATTATTGGAATGGCATTAGTAAATATTGTAGTCTTTGCAACAGAGAGCTTCTTTGCTGAAAAAGAATAGAAAATAAAAGCTATGGAAGAACAAAGTATTGCCAAAGCAAACAAAGGATAGAGAGTTGAAAAATTAAAAGGCAGACTTAGAAACGTTTTCCATTCAAAAATAAAGAATATAGGTAGATAATATATAGCTCCAATAATGTTTTGTGTTGTTGTAATTGTTATCGGTTCATATTTTTCTATAACCTTATATAGGGTAGCACTATATCCAACAGATGCAATTACGGCAACAAACATCAAGGCTATACCCCTAAGATTAGCATTGAAGTTTTCTTTGCCCGAATAACTCATAACAAATAATCCAATAAAGGTTAGTACAACCCCAATTATTATCTGCCAACGCATCTTTTCTCCATGTATGAAATACAATCCAATAGGGACAAATATAGGAATAGTTGCAATAATTATTGAACCCAAAGAGGCATCTACATATTTTAATCCCCAATTCTCCCCAAAAAAATATAGGAATGGCTCAAAAAAAGATAATAAAAGGAAAAGTGGATAATCCTTCCTATCTATTCTATCTATCTTCTTAGTTGTATAGAATATTAAAAAAAGTAGAACAGCAGAGATAACGAGCCTTAGAGTTATTATTATAATAGGAGAAAAACCCACAGCTAAAAGCTCTTTGGTCCAAATAAAACTCATAGACCAAACAAACATAGATATTATTATAGCAATATATGCAGAGGTTTTATTTAACATAGTCCTTTTTTAAGATTTCAAAAGGCAAATGTACGGCTTTTTCACAAAAGATTGTAAGTTTGCAAATGGAATTTTAAAGAGAAAAACTGCATTATATGACAAATATTGGTCTTTTATCCGACACCCACAATAGCCTTCCTAAGCAGGTTTATACATTTTTTAAGGATTGTGATATAGTTCTTTGTGCAGGAGATATTGGTTCTACTGACGTCCTTGATGAATTAAGAAATTTTAAAGAAACTATTGCCGTCTATGGAAATATAGATGGATATGATATAACCTGCCAATTAAAACGTATAGAAACATTTTTTATAGAAAAAACAAAGATTACCCTAACCCATATTGGAGGTTATCCAAATCATTATGAAAAAGGCATAAAGGAAATTCTTATAAAAGAAAAACCAAATATATTTATCTCTGGTCATAGCCACATATTAAAGGTGATTTACGATAAAGAATTAGACCTACTACATCTTAATCCTGGCGCCTGTGGCAACTACGGATTTCACAAACAAAGAACCCTTATACGCTTTTCAATAGATGAAAAAACACCAAAAAACTTAGAAATCCTCGAATTTTAGCCACCAAGTGGCATTTAGTTTCCTGACGGAACTTATGGTTTTATTTTTATAGAGGGAGGTATGATTAAATTTTTTCTATGCTTTATTTTTTGGTAAAATAAACCTCTATTTTAACATCATTTTTTAAAAAAAACGTCAAAATTTAACATTTTTTAACATTTCATTCAATTTTTGTCGGCAACCGACCTTTGTTTTTCCTAACGGAATTTAATATTTTCAAATTATTAATTATCAATATAATCCAAACAGATTTTAATATGTTTTCCCCGATTTTTAATTAAAAAACACAAAACCTTATTTTTTCAGAAAAAAACGAAGAAAAATTCAAATAAAACGCTGTTTTAATTTTCTAAAACGAAGAAATAATTTTCTAAAACGCTGTTTTATTTTACTAAAACGAAGTTTTATTCAGCAATAACATACTAATAATAAAGTTATTACATCTTCAATAAAATAAAAATAAGATTTAGGAAAAATATTAGGCTTTTGCCCTAAGAAGAAACTTTGTTTAGGCAAAGGTATAAAAAAGATTTGATATATGCAAATGGGGGTTTTTGGTTTTGAAATATGTATTATAGTATTTGATTTAGAAAATATTAAAGATTTTAATAAAAGAAAAATTTAACAATCTCAGAAAATAAGTCTATATATATTAATCATATTTCCAACAATATATAATTTTTGCAATCAGTTTAAAAGAATGCAAAAAACAATTTCATTTTACAAATTTCCATATATTTTTCCCGTATTGAATCTATTATACAAATAAACAAAGAAATACAAAAAAAATTTTATAATACTATTAAAATAAAATTTATATTATTTGCTTAATATATTCCATAAAGGCTAAAAACTTAGAGGGATTGAAACACCTATTCTTTCTTTAAATTGAATTTTACTACTGAAATCGTAGTTATATGCTACTTGAATATTTATAAAGGCAGATAAATATTTATTTACCTTCATCGTTAGGTTTGCTTCAAAATTTATATCCGTATTTGTAAGGAATGGAGTTTTATTATAGTCATTGAAAAACTCTAATTTGGCAAGTAGATGTCCATTAGTAAATACTTCTTTTTCAAAAAATAGTTTTATATAAGAACCAACGGCAAAAAAGGTTCTTTGTCCGTCTTCTTCCATTGAATAATTCCCTGCCTTAGCTAAAGATTCCTTATATATGAATGTTGTTCTCCCTGTAAGAGGAGAAATTAATATGGAAATAAAAGGCTTTGGTTTGTATTCAAAACCAATTGATGTTGTTAGATATGCAGGAGATAGTAATGCCGAAACTAAGATTGAATCATCTTTATATCCATTATCAAACTGGCTCTTAAAATTAACCAATAGAGAATAGTTCCAACTACGAAATGCCCTATAACCTAATATGGAGTTAAACTCTATCTTGTCTTCATTTTTTCTAAACTTATTTCCCTTATCAAATACTCCCCTACCATTATTATCTTGTCTCATCTTACCATAGCCCAACTCTAAGGAATTATCCCATTTTAATTTTTGTCTATGATAATTAAAAAAACCATTATAAAATACACTAAATGCAAAGGATCCAACACCCCCTGCTTCCCAATTAGAAAAGGCGTTTTGTTCTGTATTAAAGGTTATATTATTTTTTATATACCATCTTTTAAGTTTTGTGGTATCTTCAACAATTGTTGCAGTTTTTTTTGTTGCATTATTAATTGCTTCAACAGCTGTTTTCTTTACATCGTCCTGAGAATATATCTTAGGAGAAAAAGCAATTATTAGAATTAAAAATAAAAGTATTTTTTTCATTTCTTTTTTTTATTTGTTATATATTATTGTTTAATTATCTTTTTTAAATTTTTATTATAGGTTAATTGCTTTATAAAAGAAAGCATTTATATCTTTTAGAGAATGGAATACTTCCAAAACATAGTCTTTAAAATTCTTTTCCATTGCCTTTTGAGCAGGAAAATATATGGAAGGAGTAAAATGTTTATTCTTTAAGTATTCAATATACTCCCAATTATTTGGATACCCCTTAGGAGCTTTCTTTAATTTACCATCTGAATCAAAGCCTATGAAATATTTTTTAAAGTTTTTATCATTCATTATCTTGTTAAACTCATCTATATTATAATAGATCTCATCCCTAATCTTTTTTATACTATCCTTATCTGCTCCATATACTCCACCGGCTATCATACAAAATGTTTCTTCTATGTGAAGATAATAACACGGAACGCCGTTTTGTTTCATTGGAGCACAACATATACAAGTAGAAAAATAAGTTTTCAAAAGAGATTTGTCAGGAGAAAAACGTATATCTCTAAATTGTCTATACATAGTTTTTTCTCCTTCAAATAGCCCAACAGTATTATCAAATTTTCTTATTTGAGGTATTAACTCATTTGCAAAGAGTGCTACCTCTTTTCTTGCATCATTTACTCTTGATTTATTTTCATGATACCACTGACTATTGTTATTTGCACTCATATCCTTTAAGGTTGCAAATAATTCCTTAGAAAAACAATCCTTCATTGTATTATCCCCTTTTTTTTATTAAAAAATATGTCTCCAAAGCCAAAGAAAAAGCGAGCAAAGATAGTAAAATTAATGATAAGATATTATTTCTGTCTGTTTTAGAAACAAATTGTTCAATTGTTTTTTCTTTTCCAGAGAATACATCATAGCCTTTTAATCCGTATTTTTTTATTTTCTCCTTAATTTGTGAAGGCTCATAGAAACTCAAATAAGATTCCTTCCTATCGTAGTTCAAAGATATTTTTCCAACAATAGAATCATTGCTTGTTATATTATAATTTCCTGCCTTATTAATTTGATTATATAGAAGTATATAATCCATATTTTCTCCCTTTGTAAGGGAAGGAATAATAGAGAAGCTACTATCCAAAGAGGTTACTTTTAAAAGTTTTATTCTATTTATATTTGGAATATGAGATACATCAATGGGGTTATTGGTATTTATATAGTAGTATAGCTCATTAGTACTTTGACTAAATAATGCCATATTCCATATTGTGGGAACAAATAAAGCCTCCTTAACAAAGGATGTTCCCTCTTGGTTTAATGGAGAGGAAAACATATAGACCCTACTTTTATCCATAGTACTTACTATAAGGAAAGCATCATTTGAAGGAAAAGATAGAATATCGTCCTTAATTGTATTTGTAAAAGATGAAATAGTATAATAGTAATTAACCTCTGGCTTTTCCATATTATCCTTTTTTTGAAGAAAAACCCCATCATAAAGAGGGTTGTTTGAGAAAACCTTACTGACTTTATTCTTTTTCTTTACCAAAGATGTGTAAAGAGGAAGTTTCAATTGAGAAAGGGCACTATTATAAGAAGGAATATCAATATTGGAACAAGGAATAATAAGAATATCTCCTCCATTTTCCCTATATTTTAGTAGTTGAGAGGATAATCCTGAGGAGATTTCATCCAACTCATTTAAGATTATTAAGGAATAATTTGAAAATGCGGCATAGTCTATATTGTTTTTTGAACAATTATCATATTTAATCTTTGTTTGATTTTTAAACAATCGGGATATATATTCATTTTCTTTGTCATTATTTATTGAAAGAACGCCTATATTTTCCTTTACATTTATGGTAAAATATAACGCATCATCAAAAATTATTGGATAATCCTCAATAATAACTCTACAATTTATGGGTCCATACCTATCAATTGTGAAGTTTAAATCAACATTCCCCACTCCATTTTCTTCTATATCGCAACTTGAAACAGCCTCTTGCTTATTATCAACAAAGAGTTTTACAGATAGAAGTTCAACCTTTTTATCTGTTTTATTGTTTATCCTTACTCTTATAGATATATTTTCTCCTTTTTCAATAAGTGGAGAAAGCAAAAAGAGGGTATCTATATATATATTATTGATATTATTTGCTATTAGTGGAATAAATCTTGTTTTCAAAAGAGTATCCTTAGGGAAGTTTTCAATATCAAATGCGCTTTTTTGATAGTCCGATATTATAAATAGGTATTTATTTAATTCTTTCTTTTCTTTTAAAAAGTCATTTATAATATTTATGGGTTGAGATAAAAAAGGAGAAGCACTACTTAAATTTATATTATCAATATTTGAAATAATATCTTTTTTACTTATAAATTGCTCATCCTTTCCTTTTATATCCATATCCATTAAAAGAAATTCGTCATCTTCATTATATAGACTTGCAATAAGTTTTGCTTTCTTTTTAGCCACAGAAAGTAATTGTCCTTCTTTGGAAGCATTTTCCATAGAAAAGCTATTATCTATTAGTATTGCAATAGCATTTTTTTTATTATTGTTTTCATCATTTGAAATATATGGCTTAGCAAAAAGAAGAGATAGACAAACAATTATCAATATTCTTGATAGAAGAAGGAGGTAGTTTTTCAATTGATTTTGTCTCTTATTGCTTACTATAATATTTTTTAACATCCTTACATTGGTAAAATACTCTCTTTTATACCTTCTAAAATTAAATAGGTGTATAATAATTGGTATTATTACCAAGAAAAGTCCATAAAGAAATAGAGGATTATAAAAATGCACAGCTACTATTTTAATATTTTTTAATACAAGTGCAAAGTTACAAACTTTTAATTTCTCATAGCCAACTTAGGCTAAAATGACTAATACTCAATTAGAGAAAGAAATTTGTATTTATTTTTTTGTTCTATTTTCATAAAAAAACATTGTATTTTATAAAAATTATTGTTCCTTTGCAAGCAGATTAATGACAAAAAAGGTTTAACTAAAAAAACAGATGTATTATGAAAAGGAAATAAATAAAATTTTTAATTAATACGTAAAGTCATGAAAAGATTCTTCTTTTTATTTGTAGCAATTCTTTGTGCTACTTCATTAGGGGCTAATGGTTTTGTTTATTCAAAATCACAAAATACTGATGATACAAACCCCTGTCAAAAACCAACAAACATTATTTTAAGTAATCCTACAACATCTTCCATAGATATATCTTGGAGTGATGATAATTCAAGTGTATTATATTGGTTGATAAAATACACATCTATATCTGATACTCTATGGGAAAATGCTCAGCAATTGCAAGCAAGCAATAATCCATTTACTCTAAATGATCTTTTGCCAAATCAAACTTACAAACTTATTATTCAATCAAACTGTTCTTCATCAGATGAAAGCCTTTGGAGCGATTCTGTTGTTTTTACAACACTTTGTGAAAGTATATCTTTGATTGCTTGGAATGAAAACTTCGAAGCATTTGAACAATATTCTTTTCCTCAATGCTGGAGAAAATTTTCTTCTTTTTCAGCACAAGATGTTTCTTATCCTTATATTGAATCAGCAGATTATTCTTCCCACTCTAATCCTAATTCATTAAAATTTGGAACAAGCAGCAATTCTACTTGCTGGGCAATAACTCCTGCAATAGGACAAAGTATAGAAACGCTGCAATTAAGTTTTTGGGCAAAGGCTGAGGCTGATGTTTCAGGAACAATAGAAGTTGGAATCTTATCTTCTCAAACAGATACTTCTTCTTTTGAAAGTGTAATGATAGTACAACCAAGTACAACATATTCTAAATATGAAATACCTTTTGCTTTGGTTAATTCAATAGGAACAAACAAATATATAGCCTTTAAACAAAATGGTAGAAGTCAAGGTTACTTTTGGTGGATTGATGATATAGAATTGGATTATATTCCTTTTTGTCCTAAACCTAATGATGTAAATATATCAAATATTACAACCTCTTCGGCAGAACTATCTTGGAATGATATAACAGGAAATTCCTCTTCTTGGACTCTTCAATACAAACCTTCAAGTGTTATTTCGTGGGATAGTGCTTATAGTTTTCAAATAAATACTCAACCATATACAATAAATAATCTTTCTTCTGCATCTATATATGATTTAAGAATGAAGGCTGATTGCATTAGTGAGGAAAGTCCTTTTACAAATCCTATTACTTTTAAGACACAATGTGAAGACATAACCCTTATTCCATACACTATGGATTTTGAAACAACTCTTCAATACGATAAAATGCCTATATGTTGGCAAAGAACAGAAGACTCTTTTATTGCAGGCAGCGAAAAATATCCTTATATTGTTACAAATAATGCCAATAATGGAAGTAAGGCTTTGGCGTTTTATTCTACACAAAGCACATATTCTTATGCCATTTTGCCTAAAATAGATGTTCAAAATAGTGACTTATCCCTAAGATTTTGGGCAAAAAGTCTTGCAGGAACACTTTCCGTTTTCCTAATGTCAGATGATGAACAAATGCAATTAATAGAAGATATAACACTAAATGCAAATACATATCAAAGATATGATGTAACACTTCCAGAAGAAGCACTTACAGAAAAACAATACGTTGTTTTTAGATATAATACTTCAACATATAAAACAGGTTATATAGATGATTTAACAATAGATTATCCTTCTTTATGTAATGAACCAACAAATATTAGTGTAAATAATATAACTACATCTTCGGCACTTATTTCTTGGGATGAGGTTCAAGATGATGAAACTCCATCTTGGATTTTAGAATATATGGATGCAGATAATACTTCTTGGGAAGGAGCAACAAGCCTTAATGTAGGCAGCATTCCTTTTACTTTAAGTGGGCTAACAGATGCTAAGACATATAAATTTAGAGTTAAGACAATATGTGAAAACTCTCAAAGTGCATATTCAAATGAAACATCCTTTACAACACTTTGTTTGCCTTTGACTTCTTTTCCTTATACTATAGATTTTGATGACATTCCTTCTGGTAGTGGAAACCTACCTGTATGTTGGCAAAAACCAAGTTATTCAAATGGTAATTATCCTTATGTATATAGCTCTTCAAATGTTCATAGTGGAGAAAAGTCTTTGCGTTTTTATGCAGATGGAAGCAATTATGCTTATGCAATAATGCCACAAATAGGTGTAGATATAAGTTCTTTGCAAGTAAAATTCTGGGCTAAATCTAATGGAGGAACACTTTCCGTTGGTGTAATATCTATTCCAGAAGATGCTTCAAGTATTCAAATCTTTCAAGATATAAATTTAACAAGTAGTTATCAAGAATATGAAGTATTATTTGATCAAATAAGTGGAGTAAATCTATATATAGTATTAAGATATAATTCACAAAGCTATTTTGAAGGATATGTTGATGATGTAGTAATAGATTATATTCCTTTATGTCCTAAACAAACATCTTTAAGAGCATATAATCCAACAGACAATTCAATAGATCTTACTTGGATAGACCCTAATGGAAATGCTAATTTATGGGATATAGAATATATGTTAGCAAGTGATACTTCTTGGGATGAGGCTCAAACGATTCCAACTTCTTCTTATCCTTACACAATAACATCTTTACTCCAAAACACAACATATAAATTAAGGGTTAAGGCATCTTGCTTAAATGAAGAAAGCCCTTGGTCGGATGAGGTTATTTGTACAACACTTTGTGATGAGATTATAACCATACCTTTTGTTGAAAACTTTGAATCCCTACAACAATATAGTTTTCCTTCTTGTTGGAGAAAAATAAGCAGTTATAATAAAACTTCTACCAACTATTATTATCCATTTGTTGAAACAGACCAACACAAAACAGGAGAAAAATCCTTAGCAATGGCAACGAAAAAAGAAAAGACTGCATACGCAATAACTCCACCTTTTAGTATGGATCTTAGTCTTTTGAAAATAAAATGTCAAATAAGAAATGAGAGTTCAACAAATTCAGGTAGCTTAGAGTTGGGAATTATGAGCGATCTAACAGATACAACAACATTCCAAAGCATAATTTCTTTTGATGCCGTTGAGGCTTATAATACTTGGGTTGAAAAAGAGATTTATTTAGACCAAGTAAATACAGGTGATTGTAAATTTATTGCTTTTAAACAAACTGCACCAAGAAATAATTACTATTGGTGGATTGATGATATAGAGATAAATTATATAACAAATTGTGCTTCTCCTTATGATTTAAGTATAAATGAAACAAACACTATGGCTAATTTACAATGGGCTTACGAGAATAATAGTGGTAATGGTTTCCAAGTACGTTTAAATTCAGATGGAGATACTATTGAAGTTTATACAAATAGTTATCTTTTTACAAATTTAACACCTAACACACAATATACAGCATACATTAGAGCAATTTGTGATAATTCCTATTCTTCTTGGAGAAGTATAAGTTTTACAACAACAAATATAGAGGCAGGAGCAATAACTTATACTCCTATATCAATAAGTCAGTTCTCTGCAATTTTAAGTGGTGAATATGTTGGTATAGATTCTGAACCTTTATGTAAGGGATTCTATTATAGAAATGCTAATTCTACCTCTTGGACAAGGGTTATTTCAGA
The DNA here is from genome assembly GCA_031262295.1 of Bacteroidales bacterium. Lineage (GTDB taxonomy): Bacteria > Bacteroidota > Bacteroidia > Bacteroidales > P3 > UBA10566. The sequence continues at coordinate 35,625 of JAISIA010000024.1, forward strand.
GGGGGGAACTAATCCATACACTATTTTAATAGATAATCTTATAGCAGATAATGATTATATATATAAGGCTTTTGTTAAAATTAATGAGAATGACTCTGTTTTTGGTCAGGAAGTTTCTTTTCATAGTCTTGCTATTGTTCCAGCTATTGTTGAAACCTTAGATGTTACAAATATAGAGGCTAATAGTGCAACATTTTCTGCAACAATTGAGCAAGGAACATTGGAGATTACATCAAGAAGTTTTCAACTAATAAAAGAAAATGATTTATGGTCTGATGCAACAATTATAACAGGACAAGGCACATCTCCTTTTGTTGCAACATATAATTCTTTACTTCCAAACACTCCTTATATAGTTAGAGCAGTTGTAACAACAGGGGAAAATGATGATGAGACTTATGGTAATGAAGTAAGATTTAATACACCATTAAGCCTTTTAGATATAGACAATAATAGGGTTTGTTTTGATATTTATCCTAATCCTGCAAAAGGGAATACAAAACTATATATCCAAAATGCAAAAGGGGATATTTCAATAAAACTATTTGATGTTTATTCTCGTATAGTAAAAACTATAAAAATAAAGGCTAATAGCTCCCAAGAAGAATATCCATTAGATTTATCTTCTCTTTTTTCTGGAACATATTACATACAAATTCTAACAGAAAACAATTCTAATATATCAACACAAAAACTAATAATCCTATAAGCTAAAACAAAAACATAGTTTAGTCTTATAGTTTTTTACAACTATTAAAAAATATGCGTTAAGAATAATTATTCTTAACGCATATTGTTTAATTTCTTTAAGATAAGACAATATATACTTTGATTATAATATGTTAAATCACAATATACATAAATATCATAAACTAAAATTTGCATTTTTTTTGCAAATATCAATTTTTAATTGCATCTTTGCACTTTAAAATTTATAAAATCCAAGAAATTATGTTAATAGAATTTTGCGTAGAAAATTTTCTTTCTTTTAAAGATTTAACCACTCTTTCAATGGTTGTTGCAAAATCATTTAAAGAGCATAAAGATAGTCACATCATAGAAGCAAAAAACAATAATTTGAACTTGCTAAAATCAACAATTATTTATGGGAATAATGCAAGTGGAAAAAGCAATTTGCTTAAAGCAATAAATTTTATGAAAACAACTGTCTTAAATTCTTTTAGAGATGCTCTAATGGAAAATAATGAAAGAGTATTTCCATTAGAAAAGTTTGCTTTAAATACAAAAAACGAAAAGGAATCAAGTTTTTTTGAAGTTTCATTTATTCAAAAAGGAGTAAAGTATCGTTATGGCTTTGAAATAGATTTTAACAAAATTGTTGCCGAATGGTTGTATCATACAACGAGCAAGGAAGTTTATTTGTTTAAAAGAGATTTACAGAATATAGAAATAAATAAATCTGCATTTAAAGAGGGTGTTGGAAAAAAAGATGATGTAAAGGAAAATGTTCTTTTTCTTTCACTTTTAGCTACCTTAGGAAAAGAAATATCTTCCAATATAGTTAATTGGTTTAAAAATATCAACTTTATAAATGGAATTAGTGATTCTCTTCACAAAGATTATACTATAGAAAAACTTAAATCAGACAAGATTTTTTTTAATTGTGTATTACAATTTTTAAAGTATTTGGAAATTGCAAATTTATCAACAACAGAAAAAGATACTAATAAAATAGATTTGGAAAGATTTGGAAAAGAAGAAAAGGACGAACTAATTACATACCATAGAAAATATGATGAGAATAATATTTTAATAGATACTATTCCTTTTAATTTTGACAAACAAGAATCAGAAGGAACAAAAAAACTATTATACCTACTTGGACCTTGGTATGATGCATTGCAAAATGGAAAAATTTTAATTATTGATGAACTTGACTCTCGTCTCCATAGTCATTTAACTTCAAAACTTATTGGTTTTTTTCATCATTTTAATAAAAATTCATCACAACTTATTTGTGCTGTTCATGATATTTCTCTATTAAATAAAGAGACTTTTAGAAGAGATCAAATTTGGTTTGTGGAAAAAAATCAATTTGGAGCATCTGAATTATATTCTTTAGCAGACTTTAAAACAGATAAAGTTAGGAACAAATCTGCCTTTGATAAAAATTACTTAGAAGGTAAGTATGGTGCAATTCCCTATTTTAGCTTTGGTGAACAATTAAATGGAATTTTGTATGACAAAGGAAAAAGAAAACAAATTTAAAAGCAGAAAATCTTCTTCATACAAAAGAAACACTAAAAATAGGGATTTACGCTCTGGAATAAGGGAACCATTTATCGTTTTAAGTTTTATTGATTATGATAGAAATCAAGGACAATCTTTTGAAGAATGGGAAGAAGAAAAATTACTCGCATTAGCTATTAATAAACTTAGAGCTGTTTGCCAATTAACAAAGATTGAAGCTACTCATCAGCAAATAATAAAAGAATATCCAAAGGGAATATTTCCTCCTAATACTGAATTTTATCACCCTAAACATATCCCTGAGGATATATCATGGTGTTCAATGCACATACAAGGTAAGGAATGTGTAATTGGATATTTTAAAGATAATATTTTCAATATTGTTTTCCTTGATAAAAATCATAAATTTTGGATAACAGAAAAGAAAAACACTTAAAAAAATGTTAATTTTATCCAAATTTTATGTGTATTCATAATAAAGTGATATTAAATTTATATAAGAAAAATTTAACATTTGCAAAGGTAGTAAATATATGTAAATTGTATTATTTTACATTTTCTTATAATATCACAAAATTTTGCACTTAGATTTATCTATTTTTTAGACTATTTTAATAAGTCTTTATTTGGTGAAACTAAAACGAAGATTTATTTTTCTAAAACGAAGAAATAATTTATTAAAACGAAGAAATAATTTGCTAAAACCTTGTTTTAATTTTCTAAAACGCTGTTTTAATTAGAAAAATTTACAAAAGAAAAAAACGAATTTTCATTAGAACAACTGAAAGCTGACTGCCAGACTTCCGCAAGGACAATCAAATGCCACTTGGTGGTTATTTTAGTTTTAGTTTTTGTCCTGCTTTGATTTTATTTCCTTTTATGTTATTTAGTTTTGCTAATTTTTTAACAGAGACTCCTGTTCTTTGAGATATACCGCTAAGAGTTTCACCTCTTTTTACTATATATGTTCTTCCGTTTTTATTTGCCTTTGTTTTGCTTTTAGCAATTTGGTAATTATTGTTCTTTTTAACGGATTGGTGACGGAAATTATCACGAGTTAGAGTAAGGGTATTATCTTTTAGTTCTTCACTTGCGAAATTTATAACATCTTCTGGGTTTATTGCAGAGCCTTGATACCTTATTTCAAGATGCAGATGTGGTCCAGAGCTTCTTCCTGTTGAACCGCCATAACCTATAATGTCTCCAGCCTTTACTTCATCGCCGGGAGTTACACCTAATCTTGAAAGATGTCCGTAATATGTTTCAAGTTGATTGTTGTGTTCTATAACTATTAAGTTGCCGTATGCCCCGGCGCGTTTTGCATAACGCACTCTTCCATCAAAGATTGCTTTTATAGGTTCTCCTGTTCTAAGACCAAGATCTGTCCCATAGTGGAAGCGTCTTCTTCTTGGACCAAATCGAGAGGTTATTCCCTTAGAGTTTTCCAAAGGAAACACAAAGTGATGTTTCTTTTCATCAACCAAAGGCAGCTCAATGGAGCCTTCCAAAGATGAAAAGTCGGTCTTTTTACGATGTATTGAGGTGATAAGTGGTTGAGAAAGGTCTATCTCATTGAGGATTTCTTCTTCGCTTTCTGCTCCTTGATCATAAACTACTGTGGGTTCATAAAATTGCATAAGGGATTTATGAAAGCGTATTGTATCTTTTATTATTCCTATTTGTGAATCTTGATGCTCTATGCCAACGTTTTTTCTATTTTGCATCATACCTCTTTCGTGCAAATCTTTTTCTTGAGGCAACTGAGCAAAGACTATTATTGGTAAAAGTAAAAAGCAGAATGATATTAGTTTTATTACAATTTGTTTAATCATCGTTTCAATATTAAGAATCTTAGAGCCGCAAAGATACAAAAAATATTAAATATGTGCAAAAAATGAACAAAAAACTCATTCTTGATGTTCTGCTCTTAGCAAATCGTTTATTGTTTTAACGGGAGTAAAAGTTTCTAATGGGACTTCAACAAATAGGGTTATCCACTTAGCCATTCCGCCATTCCAAAGTCCCGGTTTTTCTTGTGCTTTTATCTCTTTACCATCGTAGGACTTTATTGAGATGAATCCAGTTGTTTCATCGGTGAAACAATTTAGGTTAAATTTTTCTCCCTTATAGTTTTTTGTTGCACAAACCATATCAACGGGATTAAAATGTGTTGAAGAAGAAAATATTTCACTTTGTTTTTCTGATTTCAAATCCACTTGTGCTCCTTCAATTATTTGCAAACTTATTGTGTTTGTTTTAGTATCTCTAACCCAAAAAGGACCTCCTCCTATTTCATTTGTTTTTTTCACCATAGCACAAACTCTTATTGGACGATTTAGTTTGTTGTGGAGGATTTTTAAAATGTCTTTATCTTCTTTTTCTTTTTGTGAAAGGTTTATTCCCAACTTATTTGTTAGTTCAATTATTGAAACAATATCCCCACTATTTAAAGTTTCTTTTTCCAATTTATTTAATATGGAAAAGACTTCTTTTTGTGTATTAAGGAGTATTCCTCCAAGTAGTTTTTTATATTTATATGTGTGAGCTTTTATTTTATCATGCGAAACATTATCTATGTTTTTGATAAATATAACATCACTATCAATCTCATTTAAGTTTTCTATCAATGCTCCATGTCCTGAGGGGCGAAAGACAATATTTCCTTTTTTGTCATAGAACATTGTGTTATCCATATTGACAGCAATAGTATCTGTGGAGGGTTTTTGAAAAGATAGTTCTATATTGTATTTTACCTTATATAGGTCTTCGTAATAAGGTTTAATACTATTTATAGTTTCTATAAAATCTTTTTTATGTTCGGGTGATATTGTAAAATGAAGGTTTATATTCCCTGTTTTCTCCACTGCATAGAAAGAGGCTTCAACAAAATGTTCTTCTATTGCCTTTCTTACTCTGTTTTCCTTAGTATATTTATGAAAAGATATAAGAGCCTTTGGCATTTTTCCATAGTTTAAACCTATTGTTGAGAGTATGTAATTTACAATTGTGGTATAATCTTTTTTTTCTAAGTATTCTTCTAATGAAGTATTGTTTTGTAAAAACTTTTCTTTTAACTCCAAATAGAAGGCAAACTTTTCGAGATTATTAATTGTTTTTTCTGCCTCAGTAAAATTTTTTAATGTATATGGAAGTCCCATATAGGAGGAAGTAAATTCAAAAAGGTCTTTAAACATTCTTGTTGCCGCACCAGAGGCAGGAACAAATTTTGTTATTGAATAATTTTCTTTCTCTTTTTCATAAAGACTTATCATATTAGATATTTCTTTTTCATCTAAAACTATAATTCCGTCATTCTTTATTGCAGGAGAAGATAATTCAACAAAGGCAAAACCTTTTATGAAGTTTATCATTTGTTTTTCAAATTCCTCAATTGTTATTCCATGAGAAAGAATTTCATTTTTGTCTTTTTCTGTCATCTTTTTTTGTTTTTAAAGCAATGCTTTATTCTACTGTAACGCTTTTTGCTAAGTTTCTTGGTTGATCAACATCTCTTCCTTTTTCTACTGCCACATAATAGGAGAATAATTGTAATGGAATAACTGACAAAATAGATGTTAGACATTCTTCTGTTTGTGGAATTTCAAAACACATATCTGCAATATTCTTAATATCCTTATCCCCTTGTGTTACTATTGCTATTATTTTTCCCTTTCTACTTCTTATTTCCTCAATATTACTTAAAACCTTTTCGTATGTTTTTAATAAAGGAGCAATAACAACACAAGGCATTTCATCATCTATAAGTGCAATTGGACCATGTTTCATCTCTGCTGCGGGGTATCCTTCGGCGTGAATGTATGATATTTCTTTTAATTTTAATGCTCCTTCTAATGCAACAGGGTAATTATATCCTCTTCCAAGATACATAAAGTTGCGAGCATAAGTAAATATCTTTGATATTTGTTCAATCTCTTTTGCTTTTTCTAATATGGATTCTACCTTTTCATTTATATTACAAAGCTCTTTTACTATGCTTTCGTATTTCTCATTTGTTATTGTTTTAAGTTCTTTTCCTATTGAAAGAGCCATCATAGTTAGAACAATAACCTGAGTTGTGAAAGCCTTAGTTGAGGCAACACCAATTTCTGGTCCAGCATGAGTATATGTTCCGCTATCGGTTGCTCTTGCTATTGAAGAACCCACAACATTACATATTCCATATATAAAAGCACCTTTTTTTCTTGCAAGTTCAATAGCTGCCAAAGTATCGGCTGTTTCCCCCGATTGAGATATTGGTATTAGTATATCGCCTTGTTTAATTACTGGATTCCTATAACGAAACTCCGAAGCCACTTCAACAACAACAGGAATACGGCAAAACTCTTCAAAAAGATATTTTCCTATTAGTCCAGCATGCCAAGATGTCCCACATGCGGTAATAATTATTTTGTTGCATTGTTTAAATTTGTCAATATGATCTATAATTCCGCTAAGTTTTATCTCTTTTTTCTCAACATTTAAACGTCCATTCATACAAAGATCAAAACTCTTTGGCTGTTCAAATATTTCTTTTAGCATAAAATGAGGATAACCTTGCTTTTCAATATCGTTTAATTCCAACTCTATTTTTGAAATATCGTGCTCTATTTCCTCATTATTTATGGTATTTATTAGCGGACGATTGCCTTTTTCTAAAAGAACAACTTCTTCATCATCCAAATATATTACATTATTTGTATATTCTACAATTGGTGTTGCATCAGAACCAATAAAGAAATCCCCTTCTCCAATGCCTACAATTAGGGGTGAGCCTTTGCGAGCTGCAACCAATGTGTCGTTTTTCCCTTTTTCTATTACACATATTGCGTAGGCACCAATAACAAAATGAAGTGTGCGTTTTACAGCTTCAAACAAGGAACAATCATATTTTGTTTTTACAAACTCTATTGCTTGAACTAATACCTCTGTATCTGTTTGGCTTTGGAATTTGTAACCATTCTTTGTTAGCATTTGTTTTATGGATAGATAGTTTTCTATAATTCCATTATGTATTAAGGCTAAATTCTTACTTTGAGAATAGTGTGGATGAGCATTTGTGTCGTTTGGCTCTCCGTGAGTAGCCCATCGGGTATGTGCTATGCCAAGTGTTCCCGATACATCCTTATCTTTGCAATACTCTTCCAAAGAAGAGACCTTGCCCTTAGTTTTATAAACTTTCAATTCTAAGTTTTCATTCAACAAAGCACAACCTGCTGAATCATAACCACGATATTCCAACCTTTTTAATCCTTTTATCAATATTGGGTATGCTTGTTTGTCTCCCAGATAACCAACTATTCCACACATAAACTATTTTTTTTATTTTTGTTATTTTAATGTTTTTAACTTCTAATTCCAATCCGCAAAGGTAATACAATTTATTATAAATATAGTAAAACACATATTAAACCACATTAGTTGTAGAATTAAACCAAAAATACAATTTCTTGAATTTTGGAATTTTGTTGTACCTTTGCACAATGGAAACAATTTTAAGTGGAATGCGTCCTACGGGTAATATACATTTAGGTAATTACTTTGGAGCATTAATAAATTTTATTAAATTACAGCAAACGCATCGTTGCTTTTTCTTTATTGCCGACTATCATTCCTTAACAACTCATCCCAATCCAAAGGATTTACATCAAAGTGTTAAGACTATATTATCACAATATCTTGCCTGTGGCTTAGATCCTCAAAAAAGTACAATATACATTCAAAGTTCTTTGCCTGAGGTGACAGAATTATATATGTATCTTAATATGATTGCCTACTTAGGAGAGTTAGAAAGGGTGACATCTTTTAAGGATAAGGTTAGGCAAAACCCCAATAATGTAAATGCAGGCTTACTAACCTACCCCACATTAATGGCATCAGACATCCTAATTCATAAGGCAAACTACGTCCCTGTTGGAAAAGACCAAGCACAACATTTAGAAATGACAAGAACTTTTGCACAAAGGTTCAACAAAATGTATAATGTGGAATATTTTCCCCTACCTCAGGCTTATAACTTCAAGAATGAACTACTAAAAGTTCCGGGATTGGATGGCTCTGGTAAGATGGGCAAGAGCTTAGGTGAGGCTAATGCAATATTTCTTGTTGATTCAGATACTGCAATAGAGAAAAAAATATCAAGAGCAAAAACAGATAGTGGTCCAAAGGAAACAAATGAGAAAAAATCTGTTGAAATTGAGAATCTTTTTTCCTTAATGTCTTTGGTTTCTTCTAAGGAAACTATTGATTATTTTGAAGAAAAATATAATGATTGTTCAATTCGCTATGGAGATATGAAAAAACAATTGGCAAAGGATATGATAAGTTTCATCTCTCCAATAAGAGAAAAGATATTTGAAATACAAAATAACGACACCTATCTAAGCGATGCAATTAAGCAAGGCGAAGAAAAGGCAAGAGAAAGTGCAAGAAAAACCATTAGGGAAGTTAGAGAAATAATAGGATTTAAGTCATTTTAATATGTCAAAACTTTATTTGGTTCCAACTCCAATAGGGAATTTGGAAGATATTACTCTTCGTGCTATACGCATACTAAAAGAGGTTGATCTAATTCTTGCAGAGGATACACGCACTTCAAAGAAACTTCTAAACCATTACCAAATTACAACCCCATTAGAGTCGTATCACCTATTCAATGAACACGAAAAAGTGGAAAGAATTGCAGAAAAAATAAGTGCAGGATATAAAGTTGCTCTTATAAGTGATGCAGGAACGCCCGCTATTTCAGACCCCGGATACCTACTTGTTAGACAATGCGTAAAACATGATATAGTTGTGGAGACACTTCCCGGTGCAACAGCCCTTATAGTTGCATTAGTTAATTCAGCAATACCTTGTAATAGTTTTTCTTTTGAAGGATTTCTTCCCACTAAAAAAGGGAGGAAAACCCTATTAGATAAACTAAAAACAGAAGAAAGAACTATGATATTCTACGAATCCCCTTTTAGATTAATAAAAACTCTAAAAGATTTTAGTGAATATTTTGGAAAAGATAGAAGGGCATCAGTAAGTAGGGAACTAACAAAACTATTTGAAGAAAACAAAAGAGGCACTTTGGAAGAATTAATAAACTATTTTGAAAATAAAACAATAAAAGGAGAAATAGTAATCATAGTTCAAGGGTCGGCAACCGACTTTTAATTGTCCTTGCGGAAATATGGGTTTTTATAATTATATATTTATATACTTATATTTATAATTCAATAAAAAATTATTCTTGTTTAAAATTTCTAAAACAAGGATAATTTTCTATGTAAATACAATAATTACCTATCAATTCCACAAATTCAAGACCTAAAATGTTATATTTTCAAAAATATTTAACATTTCATACCCCATTTTTGACCCCATTTTTAACACTTTAGTAAATTTTTTCGCCAAAATTTAACATTTTTTAACATTTCATTCAATTTTTGTCGGCAACCGACCTTTGTTTTTCCTAACGGAATTTCAGCTTTTCAAATTATTAATTATCAATATAATCCAAACAAATTTTAATATGTTTTCCCCGATTTTTAATTAAAAAACTCAAAACCTTATTTTTTCAGAAAAAAAACGAAGATTTCTCCAAATAAAACGCTGTTTTATTTTCCTAAAACGAAGAAATAATTTTCTAAATCTTCGTTTTAATTTTCTAAAACGAAGATTTATTTAAAGATAACACACTAATAATAAGATTATTATAATGCAATCAAAAATAAAAATAAGTTGTGGGGAAATTTATATGTCTTTTGCCTTAAAAGAAACTTTGTTTGGCAAAGATACAAAAAAGATTTGATAAATGCAAACGGGAAATTTCAGTTTTGAAATTTGGAATTTAACATTTGAAGGAAAAAATGTTAAATATTTTTTGAAATTACATTTTTCATATATCAAAGCAATGGGATTCATCTCCTTGTAAAACTAATATTATATACAAATAATGGTAATTTATATAAAGAAACAATACGGGAAAAGAGATAAACCCCCTTATTATTGGTTATTTTGTGTAATGCCCTTTGCGGATTATCCCTACTGAATTATGACAAAATAAAGGTGGGTTTTGACTTCCGCAAGGACAATTAAATGCCTGTTGCAGGCTTGCCGACAACCAGACTTCCGTTAGGACGACTAAATGCCACTTGGTGGCTTGCCGACAAATAAATAATATTTCAATATAATGTCTCGTTGTTATAGTAAGAAAAATAAAACTTATGCCCTAAAAATAACTTATATGGAGGCAAATTATGCAATATATAGAGCTATTTTTCAAAATATAAAATAATAAAATTTATGAAGTTACTTTATAATTTAACATTAAACAAAAAGGTAAGGGCTTTTGCTATTATGGCATTAGCCTTGCCTTTTGGCTTATTTGCTCAAAGCAAAGTTATAGACTATGATACAACTATCTTTACAAAAGATAAAATTGATTGCATTTACAACAACATCATTTTAAGTTTTAATAATGATACTCTTTATTTTATAGACGAAAAGTTAGCACATAAAAATAAGTACAAAAAAGTCAAAATAAGTGGTCTTGACACAAAAACAAATAAAATGTTTTCCTTTTATTTTTCTGCTAAAAATTGTAATAACTTAAAAGATAAAAGAAATCATATTAGTCGTTTTTGGATAAAAGATAATAATCTTTATATAAATGTGTCTAATCATATTTATGTATTTAATAAAAATAAAGATAATGAATATGTTTTTCAAAAGGAAGTAAATAAACCTAAGGAAGGAGAAAATTATGATGCCTTTCCTTTAAAGGATAATAAGATTCTATTATATAAAAATTATCTCGGATTATTTGATACTTTTGATGAAAGTACTTGTTGGTTATTATATGATTTAGAAAAAGAAGAAGTAATACAAAGAAAAGAGTATTTAAATTTCCCTTCTCCTATTTTAACTTACTTTGGACCACGAGATATTATTAGCATAAGCAATGATAGGATATTTTATTCTCCTGCTAATGAATATAAAATACTGATTTATGATTTTAACCTTAACTTAGTTGATTCCATTGTGCATCAAAAAAAGAATTGGATAATGGTAGATGAGGAAAAAGAAAAGCAAGTACTTAATAAGTATGAAGAACCCATAGAAAGACTAAATGCTTTTTCAAATTATTTTTGGGATTCTACATCATCAATTATGAGACTTTTTACTTCTAATGATTATTTAATTGTAGTATATAAAGGGTTTAATGATAGTATAAAATTGGAAATTGGCTTATATGATGTATGGCATAAAGAAAATAATGAATGGAAATTAATTGAAGAGGCTAATGAAGAAACTATTAATTATATTAAAAACAAATTTTATCCTTTTGGCGCAACCTTATTAAAAGACAATATTATTATTCAGATAAAAGAAAAGACCCCAATAAAGCGTGAAGATTATAAGAGCGAAGAAAAGTATCAAAAAGCTAAGGAAAAGTATATTTTGAATGAAGATTGTTTATTAGTCATTGAAAAATTCCATATTAAGCAATGAAAAAAATAGTTTTAATATCATTGCTTTGTTGTTTTATATTTATACCATCTTTTGGACAAAAACAAAAAGATGAATTTATAGATTTATATGGAGATAAAGCAACTTTACCAAAATTAGATACATTATATATTGTCACCTTTTCAAGTCTTAGTTGCCATGGTTGTTATTTGGAGATTGCTTCTTTCTTTGAAAAAAAGAATGTATTTGATAATAAAAATATAGGTGTATTCTTTGTCGTTGGTGATTATGCTAAGAATTTGGAAAGTGCAATGAGGCGTAAGTATTTTTATAATAGTTTAGCTGAATATTTTCCTAATGTAAAGAAATCACAAATATTATTTAATTCAAATATAAAAGATGATATTGTAACATTGTTTGGTAAGAATTACAATATTCATTCCATTCCAAAGATTTTCACAATAATTAATAATAAGAAAACAATTTACCCTTATGATGAATTTATAAAGAAAATGTGATTTCTATTTAATTTCTTATTAAATAACACTTATAGAAGCTCATTAAAGATTAAAATTTATTGAGCTTCTATTTTTGAAAAATCATAATAAGACTACCCATATTCCGCAAGGACGAATAAAAGCCGCTTGGCGGTCCGTTAGGACAACTAAATGCTCGTTGCGGGTTCGGTTGCCGACTTATTTATTCCATAACCGAAGAGGGCAAAATCTCCTAAAAGGGGATCGGAAGGGAAAATGGTTTTTAGATTTTCGGTAATTTGTAAGGCTGTTTTTAAGGAAGGTTGTTTTATTGTGGTTAATTGTAAAAATAAAGCCTCCTTATGAACATGAGTATCTAATGGAATAATCAAATCCTTTGGCTCTAAGATATTCCATAAACCAAAATCTACAATACCATCGTTTCTTATCATCCATCTTAAAAACATACATAAACGTTTGCAAGCAGAAGTGATATTATTAGGAATACCTTTCACATCTTTAAACATCGTTATTATTATTTTTAGAATAACAATAGAATTATTTCCCTCTTTGTTTTCTTTTTGTTTTTCTTCAATTGCTTTTTCCAAAGAGGAATATTTTTCATATATATTATATAATGTAAGGCAAAGATTGTAATAGTCATTAAAGGTATAAAAACGATATAGACAAGAGGGATTATTCTTATATTTTACAAATCCTTTTTCTTTTATAAATTGGTAGGGAGAATTGTTATACAAGGCAAATTCCTTATGAATAATTTCTAAGGTTTTTATTATTTGTTTCCTATTTCCATAAGAGAGCCAAGAGGAGATAAAGGCAGAAATTTCAATATCTTTTTTTTCTTTATAAAGATGTGGAAATTGTATTGGGTCATTAAGAATGAAGTCTTTATTATTATATCTTTTGGAATATTCTATAATTAGGTCTTTCATTAAAATATTTGTAATTTATCTTCTATTATTTAATTTTATTTTTTTATTGCCTGATAAATTATATCGTGGATATTTGTTCTAATATTTTCCTTTGCAAGACGATTTTCCTTTGCCGAAGGATACACTCTATTGGATAGGAAAATTAAAGACACTTTTTCCTTTTCATCTATCCAGAAAAATGTTCCTGTAAAACCTGTGTGACCATAACTTTTTTGAGAAGAATATTGTGAAGAAGGAGAATTATTATTTTTAGGATTCATTACGGGTTTATCAAATCCCAAAACCCTACGATTATTCTTAAAATATCTTGTATTGAATGTGTTTATTGTACTTTGGCTTATATAACGTTTTCCATTATAAGCACCATTATTAATTAGCATCTTTAATATTATTGCCAAATCATCGCAAGAAGAAAACAAGCCTGCGTGTCCTGCAACTCCATCCATAATATATGCAGTAGGGTCATGAACTTTTCCTAATATTAATTCATTTCTAAAATAGTCATCTCTTTCTGTTGGAGCGATGTTTTCTATGTTTTCTTCATCATTATCCAAAGGATTAAAACAAGTATTTTTTAATCCCAAAGGCTTATAGAAGTTTTCTTCTACATATTCATTCAATGGCATAGAAGATAATCTTTCAATTAAGTCGCCCAAAAGAATAAATCCTAAATCGGAATAAACATAGTTTTTTGTTTTATTTAACTTACTCTTAGCAATAGCTTTTAATATATCTTTCTTGTCTTTTATCTTTTCGTCATTATAAAAAGGTAGTGATGCCTTTAATCCTGAATTATGAGCCAAAACTTCTCTTATTGTTATTTTTCTTTTGTTTGTGAATCTTAAATAAGGAAGGTATTTTGAAAGTCTATCATCCAAGTTATATTTTTTTTCATCGTATAGCCTCATCATTGCAAGGTTGGTTGCAAGTGCTTTTGTTATTGAAGCCAAATCATATATTGTATTGTCATCAACTCTTTTTATTGAATCGTAAGTAAAAAAGCCATATTGTTGTTTATATACAATATTTGTATCATAGAGAACTATTATTTGACATCCTGGATAAGCCTTTTTTATTATTCCATAATTGGCAATAGAATCTATTTTTTTTATATTTTCAAGTGAAATCTTCCCTTTGGAATATTTAACCCAATGCATAATATGTTCATCGTATGATAGAGCATAGTTTAAAGGCATGGTATCTGAGGCTGTTATTGGCAACATTCCTTTTGGATTAATTTGTCCAAATATACTTTTTGCTAATGCTATTTCAAGGAATTTATCCTTTTGGTATCCAATTAATATTGTCTTTATGTTTTTTAGTGAGTCAATAAATTTTAAACTATATGGATTTGCAAAAAGAGCAAGGGATGTATTATTATATCTTTCTTGTATATTATAAAGGTCTTTTAATGCTTTATTGCTTATTCCATAATTATGTTTTTCTGTTCTTTTTATATTTCCTGCAAGTATTGTAATAATATGAGTAAAGTTATTTAATGTATCTAAAACCAAACTATCCTTATCTGATATATTATATGTTGTAGTTGTTTTATTATACATTTTAACTATTGAATCAAAGTCAGAAGAAAGGGCATTATCTCCCAGATGTACAATAGCTATTGAACAATTTGTAGTATCGTATATTGGAAAATTATTTTCTTTGTTTTTAACTAAGGTTATGATTTCTTTGGAAAAAAGTTCATTTATTTTATTAGCTTCATCTATTATTTCTTCACTTGGTAATTGTAGTTCTATATTATTTAACGTATCAAATAAACCCAAATCATATTTTGCTTGTAGGACTTTTCTACACTTTTCATCTATTTCAATTGGGCTTATTCTTCCCTCTTCTATTGCTTTTATTATTGCCTCAACAGCCTTATATTCATTTTTAGGCATAAGAAGTATATCAACTCCTGCCATAAGAGCTTTTACTTCTGCTTCTCCATCTTTATAGGTATTTGTAACACCTTTCATATTTAAGGCATCAGTTACAACTAATCCTTCAAAACAAAGTTCATTTTTTAAATAATCAGTAATCGCTTCATCGCTTAAAGAGGCAGGAGTTAGGGAATCTTTTATTAGAGTAGGGATATTAATATGTCCAACCATAACCATCTTTACTCCTTTATCTATTGCATAACGGAAGGGGTAGGAATCTATGCTATCAATAAATTCTTTGCTATGATTAATTATTGGTAAGGAATAATGAGAATCGGTTTGTGTGTCTCCGTGACCGGGAAAATGCTTAACCGAAGGTAGGACTTTACCATCTTGTAATCCCTTTGCATAAGCCCAACCTAAATACGCAACCTTATCTTTGTCTTCTCCAAAGGAACGAGAACCAATTATTGGATTTTTATAATTTAGATTAATATCTACACTTGGAGCAAAGTTTATATTTAATCCTAAACTTCGCAATTGCTTAGCCAAGTTTAAGCCCATTTTATAGACTAAATTACTATCGGAAGAAGCTCCTAAGGAGAGTTGATGATAAAAAGAAAAACCATCCTCCATTCTCATTTCTAATCCCCATTCAGCATCTATTCCGAAAAACAAAGGGACTTTTGCTAAGGAAGAATATTTTTCATTTAGTTTTATAAGTGTTTTTTCATTTCCCTTAAAAAAACAAACGCCTCCCACTTTTAGACTATCTATCATAGTAGAAATTTTATCTACATATAATGAATCATCCTTTGTGTCGGAGGCTATAATTATTAGTTGTCCTATCTTTTCTCTTAGAGAAAGACAAGATAATATGCTATAAACTATACTATCTCTTTTGTGAAAATTGTCTTTAAATTGTGTCTCTTGTGAAAATAAATTGCCAAAGATTAGAAATATGGCTGTAAGAAATAGTATATTTGATTTAATTTTCATAGCACAAAAATAAAAAAAAGTCGTCAAGTAAAACTTAACGACCTTTATTTTTTCTTAATAATAAGTTTCTTTTCTTATTAATTTAAGCATTTTTTCACATTAAACAATGCATCTTTTACTCTCTTTTCGTAAGTAGGGTTATTCAAACATTGTTTTACTGCATTTTGTTTAGCATCACTTTGATTTTTTAAATCAACATAATCTTTAAAGCCTTTTGCTCCATTACCTTTTTGAGCATAAGCATTACTTAATTTATAAGCATAAGCTTCAAAGTCTGCAACTATTTTTTCGCAAGGATCAACTTCTTGTTTAGCCTTAGTTGTTTCTTGCTTTGCAGCAGGAGTTGTAGCCTTAGTTGTAGTTGTTGTTTTTGGAGCTTCAGCTTTTGGCTCTTCAACAGGAACTTCTTCCACTGCTACTACTTCTTCAATTTCTGTTGCAGTTGGAGTTTCAACAACTGCTTCTTTTTTTGCACAAGCAGCAACAAATGCTACCATTGCAACTGCTAATAATAGGTTTCTTACCTTCATAAATTTTTGTTTTTTTATTGTTATATTAATCTACTTTAACGCTGCAAAGGTATAAATAAAATTACACCTAAAAGGTAATAAATATGTATTTTTATTTTATTTTTCACAATACAATATCTGTTTATCAAATAATTAAATAGATGAAAAACAAATACAATATAACTTTATATCTTTTTGCAGAAAGAAAAAACTTGCTTATAGAGGTTTTGAAATATAATTTATATTTTTTCGTTTTAATTTGTATCTTTGCCGACTTATTTTGCCTATTTAAGGTGAATACTTATGGTGAATTTAATTTATAAATAATTTTTTAAACATTAATAAAATTGATAATATGACAAAAAAATTGTCCCTAATAGTAATGCTGCTTTTCTTTGCAGTTAATGTTTTTGCTGTACCTGCAAATCCAAAAGCTTTTACAATAAAACAAAAAGATGGAAGAAGTTTAACAATAAAACTTAGAGGTGATGAAAAAGTAAATTGGGGAGAGACATTAGATAAATACACTATTATACACAATAATGAAGGAGTATGGGTTTATGCTATTTTAGATAAGGAAGGAGACTTAATCCCTTCAAGTTTTATTGCAGTAAATGAAAAAGAGAGAACAAAACAAGAAAAAGAATTTCTTAGAACCCTACCATTTAATTTAAGATACTCTTCAAAGCAGATAAAAGAAAAAAGAGAGGCTTTTACAAAAAGTAGTTTTTCTCATAAGGCAACAACAATAGGAACAGTTCATCAAGTTGTTATATTAGTTGCTTTTTCAAATAAGAGCTTTACTTTCCCTGCAAGTAATTTTGATAATATGTGCAATGAAATTGGTTATAGCTATAATGGAGCAACAGGAAGTGTTAAGGACTATTATAGGGATAACTCAAATGGACTAATGAATATGGAGATTGATGTTTTGGGACCTTACACCCTATCTAATACTTCTGCTTATTATGCAGACTATAGTCACATGTATCAATTTGTATCCGAAGCCTTAACTCTTGCAGATAATGATATTGACTTTACAGATTATTTAAATGGTAATAATAATGTAGGTAATGTTCATTTTGTATTTGCAGGACAAGCACAATCAACAACAGGAGACCCAACGGAAATATGGCCTCACGAATCCTATGTTCCAAATTCAATAGTAAAAGACGGAGTTCATTTTTCAACATATTCTTGTTCTTCTGAAAAGAAAACAGCAACAACATTAGCAAGTATAGGTACTATGTGTCATGAGATGGGACATTCATTAGGACTTATGGACCTTTATGACACCGACTATGAAGAAAATGGTCAAGCAAACGACCCTTCGGTTTGGGATGTTATGGCAGGAGGAAACTATAATAATGATGGAAATACTCCTCCTTATTTGAATGGTTGGGAAAGAAGTATATTAAATTGGACAGACAATGTTGTTTTAAGTCAAGAGAGTTTAGTTTATGCTCCTGCTATGGGAGATTCTCTTGTTTCCTATCAAGTAGATTTGGACAATAATGAATACTATCTAATAGAAAATAGGACAAGAAAAGGATGGGATAGTTTCCTTCCGGGTGATGGATTATTAATCTTTCATGCAGATAAAAGACAATTGGAAGGAACAACCGACTTCTACTACAATCAAATTAATGCTAACCCCAATAATATGGGTTTTTTCATAGAAGTATCAACAGGAGTACCTTCTCAAACAACAACAGCATACGCTCCATTTGTTGGAGCAAGTAATCAAGATTATTTTACAAGCAATTCAACCCCTTCAACACATAAAAAAGACGGGACAATAGTTAATAAACCTCTTACTCACATGCATTATACTAATGACTCTGTCATCTCTTTTCGTTACCTTTCTTCACTTGCACAAGTAAAAACTATGGGCATCGTTGCAGGAACAATACGTGGAACAACAGCTGATGTAAATGGATTAATTGCATACGAAGGTACAGGAAATATTATTGAAAAGGGAATGTATTGGGATTTGGATGCAAGCCTTGTTGGTGTTAATTCAAACAAAAACATATCTACTTCAAATAACGATTCAATTAAAACAACCCTCACTAATCTTCCAACAAGTACAACCATACATTATAGAGCATACGCAATAACAGAAACCGACACATCTTTGGCAAGTCAAATTATGTCTTTTACAACAACCGATGGACTCCCTACTGTTTTAACTTCAAATGTTAATAGTATAGGAAATAATCAAGCAACATTTAATGGTTCATTAGTAAATTTAGGTGATGGTAATTTTATTGAAAAAGGATTTGTCTATTCCAATGATCCTTCTTCAATGCCAACAATAGAAGATAATAAATTAGTTGTTCCCTATTCAACTCAAACAGGAGCTTTTTCTGCAACTGCAACATCCCTAAACGAACAAACCACTTATGCTGTTAGAGCTTTTGCAACAAATAACTTCGGAACAAAATACGGAACAAGAAAAATATTCACAACAACATTCCCAGAGATAGAAAACAATACCATATCTTCAAATCAAACATTTTGTCAAGGAGGAACACCTGAACAATTAGTGGGACAAGCACCAAGCGGAGCATACGGCAATTTTACTTATAAATGGGAACAAAAGGTTAGAAATAATGCTTGGGAAGAAGCAACCCAAACAAACAACACTAAGGACTATGAACCAGAATATCTAACAGATTCTACTTTCTATCGTAGAATAGTTTTTTCTCAAAACATAAAAGATACATCCAATGTAATACTAATAAATATACAAAACTCTTGGGGAGGTTATGTTTCTATGCCAAAAGATACAATATTTACAGGTTCTTCAACAGGAACAATAAGACTTTTATCCTATGTTGGAACAATAAAAAATTGGGAAAGGAAAAAAGATGAAGGAGAATGGGAAAACATTTCTCGCACAACAAGCTCCTTTTCCCAAACCTTAGAAGAAGAAGGTCTATATTCTTATAGAGTAAAAATACAAGCGGGAACCTGTCCTGAGGCTTATTCACAAGAAGGAACAATATATGCAGCAGTTAATTCATTAGAAAAAGTAATAGATGATGAAAATATAAAAATATATCCAATTCCAACAAAAGATGTTCTTAATATAAGTTCTTCTTATAAATACCCAACACAAATAAGTATAATAAATTCCTTAGGTATTATCATAAAGGAAGAAACAACAAGAATTGATAATAAGGCTTTGGATGTATCAAATTTAAAAAGCGGAGTATATACTCTTATAATAAATTTGAATGATAAACCTTTCAAAAAAACATTTGTTATAAATAAATAAGAATAAAAAAAACTTTATAATATGAACAAGGTAATAAATACTGATAAGGCACCAAAAGCAATAGGACCTTATAGCCAAGCAATATTGGCAGAAAATGGAATGTTATTTATTTCAGGACAAATCCCTGTATGTCCTCAAACAGGAAAAGTTCCAGAAGGAATCAAAGAACAAACAACACAGGTTTTTGAAAACATAAAAGCAATATTAGAAGAGGCTGGTTATAGCTTTAAAGATGTTGTAAAAACAACTTGTTTATTAAATTCTATGGACGACTTTGCAGCTATGAACGAAGTGTATGCAAAGTACTATAATGAATTTCTTCCTGCAAGAGCTGCTTATAGCGTTGAAAAACTTCCTATGGGAGTATTAGTTGAAATAGAAACTATTGCTTATAAGGCTAAATAAAAAAAATAGAATCTATTGGAAAAGGTAGGACTATTTTTTGGCAGCTTTAATCCAATCCATAAAGGACATACTTTTTTAGCAAAACAAATATTAGAGAAAGCAAACCTCAACAAGGTATGGTTTGTTGTTTCTCCACAAAATCCTTTAAAGGAAAACACTGAACTTTTGGACGAAAAGACAAGACTGCTATTAGTTCGTTTAGCAATAAAGAATGAAAAAAACTTTGTTGCCTCTGATGTGGAATTTCATTTAAATAAGCCCTCCTACACAATAAACACCTTAGACTTCCTAAAAGAAAAATATCCCAATAAATTATTCTCAATAATAATGGGAATGGATAATTTTGATAATTTTCATCTGTGGAAAAACTATCAAGAAATATTGAACAATTATACAATATATATATATCCAAGAAAAGAACAAGACAATGAAGAAAACAATAATAAAGAAAATTTAATTGGGAAAAATATAGTCTTTTTTTCTTTTCCATTACTAAACATTTCCTCTACCATTATAAGAGAGAAATTACGTAATAAAGAAAGTATAGAAAACTATGTTGAAAAGGAAGTAAAAGAGAAAATAGAAAAAAATAATCTTTATTGTAACTCTTAAAAATATTTTGCGTAATAGTGTGCAGTTTTTTTAATAATTAAAAAAGGTTAATTATATAGATGAGACAATTAAAAATTATCAAGCAGCTTACCAATAGAGAAATTACCTCTTTGGATAAATACCTTCAAGAGATAGGTCGTTTGGAAATGATTTCTCCCGAAGAAGAAGTTATTTTAGCACAAAAAATAAAACAAGGAGACCAAGCAGCATTAGATCGTTTGGCAACAGCAAACCTAAGATTTGTTGTATCTGTTGCAAAGCAATATCAAAATCAAGGTATGTCCCTTCCTGATTTAATCAATGAAGGTAACTTGGGATTAATAAAAGCAGCACAACGTTTTGATGAAACAAGAGGATTTAAGTTCATCTCCTATGCAGTTTGGTGGATACGTCAATCAATTCTTCAGGCTTTAGCAGAACAAAGTCGTATAGTAAGACTACCCTTAAATAAGATAGGCTCACTAAATAAGATAAATAAAACTTATGCTAAGTTGGAACAGAAGTTTGAAAGACAACCCAACCCTGAGGAAGTTGCTTTTGAATTGAATCTTTCCGAAAGCGAAGTGAGAGAAGCTGTACGCCATAGCGGAAAACATCTTTCTATGGATGCTCCTTTGGCAACAGATGAAGATAATACCATGTATGACTTTATGCGTAGTGAAGAAAACACAACACCTGAGGCTGAACTTATGTACGAAAGTCTAAGAATGGAGATAAATAGAGCCATTTCTACCTTAACACAAAAAGAAGCTGACATACTAAAAATGTTCTTCGGATTGGAAGGTTATCCTCCTATGACTTTGGATGAAATAGGAGAACAATTTGATTTAACCCGAGAAAGAGTACGTCAAATTAAAGAAAAAGCAATACGCAGATTAAAACACACATCAAGAAGTAATATACTCAAAACTTATTTGGGATAACTTATTTAAGATAAAGGTTAAATATTAATAATTTTTAGCGACTAAGAACAAAAAAACGTTCTTAGTCGCTTTTTTAGTCGGCAACCGACCTTTAATTTTCCTAACGGAAGTCTGGTTGTCAGCAATTGACCTTTATTTTGTCTAATTCAATAGGGATAATCCGCAAAGAAAATTACATAAAATAACCAATAGCAAAGGGATTTATCCCCTTGTAAGCATTGTTTCTTTATATAAATTACCAATATTTGCGTATAATATTATTTTTACAATGGGATGAACCCCATTGTTTTGATATATGAAAAATGTAATTTCAAAAAATATTTAACATTTTTCCCTTCAAATGTTAAATGCCGAAACTCCCAATTTGGAAAATGCCATTTGCATATATCAAATCTTTTTTGTACCTTTGCCAAAACAAAGTTTCTTTTAAGGGCAAGAAAGCTCTAATATTTCCAAATTTCATTTTCCTTTATATTTACAAA
This sequence comes from Bacteroidales bacterium, assembly GCA_031262295.1. Lineage (GTDB taxonomy): Bacteria > Bacteroidota > Bacteroidia > Bacteroidales > P3 > UBA10566. The sequence continues at coordinate 57,817 of JAISIA010000024.1, forward strand.
ATAATCACTTTATTATTAGTGTGTTATCTTTAAATAAATCTTCGTTTTAGAAAATTAAAACGCTGTTTTAGAAAATTATTTCTTCGTTTTAGCAAATTAAAACAGCGTTTTATTTTGGAAAAATAAGGTTTTTGTTTTTTTAATTAAAAATCTGAAAAATTATATTGAAATTTACTTATATTATATTGAGGATTACTTGATTACTAATTTTAGAAAATTTTAACAAATTTTGAAGCTCTAAAATTGAGAAATTGAGTGAAATGTTAAAAATTCGTCAAATTTTGTGTTTTTTATGAGGAAGAAATGTTAAAATTTGGTGATTTTAGGGTTGGAAATGTTAAAATCTTTTGAAAAAATAATATTTTAGATCTTTAATTTGTGGAGTTGATTGATAATTATTGTATTTACATAAAAATTATCCTTGTTTGTCGGCAACCGACCTTTATTCAGCTATTGGATTGAAAAAAATATAAGAAATTAAAACAAAGTTTTAGAAAAATAAAACAGCAACTTATTTTTTTATCTTGCTATTTTATTTTTTTTAAATGGGGTATTAACATAGAAAACAGCAACAAAACGTAAATCTAATCAAGATTTTGCGTAAAATATACATTTTTTTTAAGTTTTTTCAATAAAAAATACACTTTTCTTTGAATAAATTTATAAGTATCCAATTTTAATTAGTACCTTTGCGGGTTGAATTTATTATGATAAACACTATTTAAATGGGACTTAAAGCAGTTAGATTGTTAAGTGAAACAATAATTGTATTGGCAACTATAATAATGGCGGGCGTCAGCATTTATGCATCTCAGGCTCGCTTTTTTAATCCGCACCAGCATGCATTTATTTCACTAATGGCTTTGTTTGCAATAGCAGTTGTTGCAATTAATGTATTCTTGGCTTTTTATTGGGCATCTAAGTTAAGAGCGTGGTTCTTTGTATCACTTGCAACCATTCTCCTATTCATTCCTTATCTATCCACAATGATTCAAATATCATTTAAAACGCCTCCTTCTTATGATGATAAGGATTTTAGCGTTGTTTCATACAATGTAAAGAGCTTTACATACAAGAATGATTACAAAACATCTTTGAATTACATAGCTTTTGGCATTTCTCAGAAACAACCCGATATTGTTTGTTTCCAAGAATTTTTCTTAGGAATAGATGCCAAGTTAGAAGAAATACCTAATCGTCAAAATATATTAGATAGTATTGCACACTTTTTAGGTATGCCTTATTATGCATTAGGCAAAAATGGCTATGGAGTATCGGATTTGGCAATATTTAGTAAGTTTCCAATAACTAAGACTTCCTCTCATATATACGAAAATACTCACAATGGGTCTATGTCTTGCGATATTAATGTTAGGGGAAAGATGATAAGGGTTATAAATTGTCACCTACAAACCACTAATATAAATCAACGAAGGGGTGAGATTGCAAAACTAAAAGATATAACTCGTCCAAGAGTTTTTGCTCAGGCTTTACAAAACCTATATGAAACTATGAGTAAAAACTCCATACGTAGAGCAGCACAGGCTGCATACGTAAATAACTTCACCAAAGATCCAGATATTCCAACAATTGTTTGCGGAGACTTAAATGAAACTCCTTCTTCCTTTGTTTATAAACAAGTAAAGGGTGATTTAGCAGATGGATTTAAAGAAGCTGGAAGAGGATTTGGAGCAACATACAAGAAGATGTTTGGCATAATAAGGACGGATTATATATTTAATTCTTCCGATTTGCAATGTGTAAATTATGTAAAAGAAGATTTGGATTATTCAGACCATATTCCAATATTTGGTTTTTATAAGTTCAAAGAAGAAAATAAGGAATTAACTTCTTTAATAGGATATTAAAATATGAAAAAGATTCTTATTCTTGATGACAAAGAAAGTATAGCCAAGATATTATTTATGTATCTTGGTAAGGAAAACAACACTATTTGGTTTGATAATGCGAAAAAAGGTCTTGATTGGTTGAATGAAGGACATAGACCTGATTTAATAATAACAGATCTTTCTATGCCTTTTATGAATGGTGTTGAATTTGTTGAAGCAATTAAAGCTAACGAGCACTATAAGGATATAAAGATTATTGTTCTTTCATCAAATGATTCCACAACTGAAAAAATACATTTGTTGGAATTAGGGGTTGAGGACTACATTACAAAACCTTTTAATCCAATAGAACTAAGAACAAGAGTAAAAAACATTTTAGAGAAAATAAAAAATTAAACCATACTTAATATGGGCAACGAAAACTATTTTAAATTATTTCATCTGCCTTTATGGAAAAGGATATTTGATATAGTGTTTTCTATTTTCGCTATAATTATATTGAGTCCTATATTTATAGGGTTTGCTTTGGCTATTTATTTTGAAGATAGAGGAAATATATTTTATTCTCAAAAACGAGCAGGGAGTAATTTTAAGGTTTTTAATTTCTATAAATTCCGTTCAATGTATATGGATGCTGATAAACGATTGGAAGACTTCGCTGCATTAAATCAGTATCAGGTGACAGATATGGAGAAGCAGGATTTTGAATTGAAGAATATTTCTTTCTCAGATAATGGTATAATTATAGATAATAGTGCTCTTATTGACGATGACGTTATTATCAATGATAAGGATGTACTAATTGATGGGCAGATGATAAATGATGATGATTTGCTTTTTGGTGATGATTATTCTGTTGTAGCTGATGATTGGGGACTTTCTCAAAAGAGTAAAAAAGAGAATAGTTTTAAGAAAATTGAAGGAGACCCAAGAGTTACTAAGGTTGGAAGAATACTAAGAAAATATAGTATTGATGAGTTGCCTCAATTATTTAATATATTAAAAGGAGATATGTCGGTTGTTGGAAATCGTCCTATACCTTTATATGAAGCAGAACTACTAACAGATGATGAATCTGTTGATCGTTTCTTTGCTCCTGCTGGATTAACAGGATTATGGCAGGTAGAAAAAAGAGGTGATTCGGGAAAATTATCAGCAGAAGAAAGAAAAAAATTAGACATTGAGTATGCTCATAATTTTAGCTTTTGGTTAGATTTAAAAATTATATTTAAAACATTTACTGCATTTATTCAAAAAGGGAATGTATAAACAAAATGAAAAATTTATGAAACTGAAACATTTTATTTTTATTGCTTTTACCTTTCTTTCTTTTAGCTCATTATTTGCTCAAGAAGAACAAAGTAATAATTTCAATTATCAAATTACAGGAGGAGATTACTCCTCTTTAATCCTACCTCCTTTAGACACCTTGCTTGCACGTTTGGATAGTAATCCTCAAACCTTATATTATGATTATAGAATAGAAGAGGAACGTAAAAATTTATCAATGGAAAATAAAACATGGTTAAGTTTTTTTAGAGTAAATGCTGCTTATCAGTATGGATATTTAGGAGGAGAATCTTTTATTAATAATGATAATCTTATTCTTGGAGGTATATATCAAACACAAGAACAGGCTCAGAATTATTTTTATGTTGGAGCAAGTTTTTCTATGCCATTAGATATTCTTTTTTCTTTGGGAAATAGAAGTACAAAAGGAAAAGCAAGAGTGGCTCAGGCAACCTTTCAAAGAGATGCATCAATAGAAAATCAAAAAACAGTCGTAATAGAGTATTATGCCGTTGCCCAACGTTCATTAAATATGTTAAAAAGGCGTTTAGAAGCTAAGAAATTAGCTTTAATAGAACTCGGTATAGCAGAAGAGAATTTCAAAAATGGAAAAATATCTATGACAGAATTAAGTTCATTAAAGCATTCTGAAAGTGTCGCCGATGTTGAATATGAAACAACAATATCAGATTTAAATATAGCATTAAAAAGACTTGAAGTTATTTGCAATTATAAATTTACAATAAAAAATAAAAGATAAAACAAAATGAGAATACTACAATACATAGCCAAAGTTGCATTTAAAAGAAAATGGTATTTAATTATCATACCTATTATTGCTGCCATAATTGCGGCATTATCTGTTCAAGAAAAAGAAAACCAATATGTGGTTACTTCAACTATATTTACAGGATTTGGTTCAAGTTATTCTATAGAGTCTGATGGGACTGCTATGTACGACAAATCAGGTGTTGAAAATTCAATAGAAAACCTTATAAATATAATAAAGGCTACTACAACATTAGAAAGGGTTTCTTTAAGATTATATGCCGAACACATGATGTATGGAGATTCTTTAAATGATAATAATTACATTCAAAAAAATCACTACACTCCTGTATTTAATATGACACCTAAAAATATTAGAACTTTAATTGATAAGAAATCTATTTCAAATACAGTAAGTAATCTACGAGCATATTCCAAACCTTCACCAAATAACTTTGTCTATGGTCTTTTCAATTGGAACCATCCCTATTATTCCTACAAAACATTAAGCAAAATACTTGTAACTCGTTTAGGAAATAGTGATATGATGGAAATATCTTTTACAAGTAATGACCCTGGTATTGCATATAATACTGTAAAGATTTTAAATGACGAATTTCAAAATGAATATTTTGAAATGAAGTTTGGAGAAACAGATAGTGTAATTGCATATTTTCGTTCTGAATTATTAAAAGCTGGGGAACGTTTAAAATTAGGTGAAGATGAATTAACTAAATATAATGTTGATAATAGAATTATAAACTATGAAGAACAAACAACTCAGGTAGCATACGAAGGAAGAGAAATAAATATTGCATATACTAATTTAAAGATGGATTTTCAAAGTTCAAAGGCTTCTTTGGATGAAATAGAAAATAGAATGGATATAAATCTTAGATTGCTAAAAAGTAATGCTAAGTTCATACAATACTTTGATAATATAACACAGTTGAATTACGATATTACATCTTTGGAATCAATTCATGCAGATTCTTCAAACTACTCTGAAGAATTATACACATACAGAAATCAATTAAGAGAAGAAGAAAATAAATTAAATGATTTGGTTCAAGAATATTCTGCTCAAAGTTATTCCAAAGAAGGGTTATCTGTTAATAATATAATAAATGAATGGTTTAACCAGTTACTTACTAATGTAAAAACAGAAGCTAAATTAAAAGTTATGGAAGATAGAATGGATGAATTAAATAGGGAATATGCAAGATATTCTCCTGTTGGTTCAACCATTAAAAGATATGAAAGAGAAATTGGTTTTCATGAAAGCACATACCTAAATTATTTACACAACTTAAATACTGCCTTAATGCGAAGAAAGAATTTGCAGATGACAGAATCAACTTTAAGAATTATCAATCCTCCTATATTTCCACTAAATGCTCTACCTTCAACAAAAAAACTTATAGTTTTAGGTGTTCTCTTTGGCACCTTACTATTTATTATGATATGGTTTACTATATTAGAACTTATAGATAGAACTCCAAAAAATCAATTGAAGGGAGAATTATTAACAGGTAAATCTATAAGTGGAGCTTTTCCTTTTAAGCTAACAGGAAAATATAGAAGGTATAGAAGAGATATTACAGACATTTCAAATAATTTTCTTTTTAATAATATAGTAAATAAGTTTGATAATTCAAAGAAACTTAACATTGTAAATGTTCTAAGCACAGAATCCTCAGATGGAAAATCTTTCTTGGCTGAAAATATATATGAATTGTTAAATGAAAAGGGTATTAAAACTAAATTTATATCACATAATACAGATTTTGATGCACAAGGTAGTCAATATTTATTGGCAAATACCCTATCTGACTTTTGTGATATAGCAGATATGCAAGTAGTCATTGTAGAATACCCTCCATTAAAAGATGGTTCAATACCAACTAATCTTACAAAAGAAGCATCTGTTAATTTATTTATAGCAAATGCTAAGAAGGCTTGGAAATATTCAGATCAAATGTTTTTAGATAAATTATTGGCTCAATGTGAAGAAAAAACATTGATGATTTATTTGAATAATTGTTCTGTTGATGCAGTAGAAGAATTTGTAGGTTTATTACCTCCTTATAGTTTCTTAAGAAAATTATTCTTTAAGAAAATATTAGAAATGGAAATAAGAACAAAATAATTAGTAATGCAAAATATTAGCAGACCCTTTTCTCATATCCTGCAAGCAGCAATATTAGTAATAACTTCCTTAGTTATTATGTATGTTGCTATGAGAATGGATTGGGTATTTGGAATTGTTATCGGTGCTCTGCCATTAGCTATTTTAACCTTTTTATTTCTATTAACAAAAACCTATTGGTTATTTATTGCGATATTCATCATCAATTATTATATTATGGGAATATCAAGATATGTGGAAGGTTTGCAGGGAGGGATAATAATGGACCTTACAATTGGATGCACATTTATTTCTTTACTTATATGCGGATTTCAAAAGGATCAAGTTGTTTCTTGGAAAAGAGCAGCAACTCCACTAACCTTATTAACCTTTGCTTGGTTAGTATATGTATTTGCTGCCTTTTTTAATCCTGAACAAAAAGCAGCACCTCTTGGCTCGCAAGCTTGGATGGTTGGAGCAAGAGGCTTTGCAATTTACTTTTTTGTAATATCTGTATTAGCTCAGGCTGTTATTACAAAATATAAACAGATGAAAATCCTAATTTTTATCTGGTCTATTTTAACAATAACTGCTGTTGTAAAAGCTCTATGGCAGGAATATGTTGGTTGGGATGCAGCTGAATCATATTGGTTATTTGCAAAAGGAGGAGCAACAACACATATAATTTTCTCAGGAACTCGATACTTTTCTTTTTTTACTGATGCTGCCAATTTTGGTTGTAGTATGGCTTTTTCTCTTGTTGTTTTTGCAATTGCAGGATTGGGAGAAAAGAATATACCTTTAAAAATATATTATTGGGCAATTGCAGGACTTGCAACTTATGGTATGCTTTCCTCAGGAACACGTGTTGCTATTGCAATTCCTTTTGTTGGCGTCTTTTGCTTAATTGTATTTAGCAAACAATTTAGTAAGATTTTAATCTTTTCAATACTCTTTGCATTTGTATTTGCATTTTTTAAATATACAACAATAGGAGAAGGATATGCTTTTATTCGTAGAACACGTACAGCCTTCAATGCAACAGAGGATGCTTCATTTAAAACTCGTTTAAGAAATCAAGCAAAGATGAAAACCTATTTAGCTACACGTCCTTTTGGAGTTGGTATTGGTCTTGGAGGAGGAAAAGCCTTAGAGTATAATCCCAAAGGATACATGTCTCAAATTCCAACAGATTCTTGGCTTGTTTTAATTTGGGTTGAAGCAGGTATAGTTGGATTATCTCTTTACATATTACTACTTCTTCTAATATTGGCTTTTGGAGCTTATACGATTATGTTTAGATTAAAAAACAAAGAACTCCGATTTTATATGATAGGACTCTTTGGAGCAATAGCAGGAATGGCTGTTGCCTCTTATGCCAATGAAATATTTGGACAATTTCCAAATGGATTCATTGTCTATATTGGATTAGCTATGATATATGTTTCTCCTTATTTTGATAAGGAATTAGCAGAAAGAGAAAAAACAATTGAAAAAAAATAAAATAAAAGTTTTAGAAAAAAAAATTAATTAAAAAGACATGGAAACACCTTTAATTTCTTTCATAACAGTTAATTTTAATGGGCTTGGAGACACCATTGAATTAATTTTAAGTTTGAAAAAAAATATTAAGTCTTTTACTTATGAAATTATAGTTGTGGATAACGCTTCACGAATGGATGAAACAGCTGCCTTATCCCATTTATGGGATGATGTTATATGTATTAGAAGCGATCATAATTTAGGTTTTGCAGGAGGTAATAATCTCGGTATAGATGTGGCAAGAGGTCAATACTTATTTTTTATAAATAATGACACATATATATTAGAAGATAATCTAAAATACCTTATATATCGTCTAACAAGCGACCCTAATATAGGAGGAGTTAGTCCAAAACTTCTTTTTCATGAACCTTTCAACACAATACAATTTGCAGGATTTACTGAATTTACTCACTACACAGTTAGAAATGAAATTATAGGTTTCTGCCAACCAGATAACGGACAATTTCAAAAAGCACATCCAACTCCTTATTTACATGGAGCAGCTATGGTTTTTAAAAGAGAAGTGATAGAAAAAGTAGGTAAGATGCCTGAGATCTTTTTCCTATATTATGAAGAAATGGATTGGTGTTCCAAAATTAAAAGAGCAGGTTATGAATTATGGTATGAACCTTTAAGTGTAATATACCATAAAGAAAGCCGTTCTACTGGAAAAGATAGTGCAATGAAAATATATTATCATACTCGTAATAGATTATTATTTGCATATAGAAATATAGACAGCAAAAAAGTAAGAATACTTTCTATGTGGTATCAACTATTATTAGCAAATACTTCTCATATTCTTAAATACTTTTTTAGAGGAAATTTCTCTGGAGCAAAAGCAATAATCTCTGGAGAATTAGATTTTTTATTTATTAGAAGAAAAACATTTTAATTATGACTATTCCATACGTTATTAATAATACTATACATATTATAGAGTCCATTATGTTTGTTATAACAGCAATATCTGTTATATATCTTTTCTTTTTTGCTCTTTTTTCAATGAAGGAAAACCTTCCAAAAAATAGGGCAGCTAAGAAGAAAAACAAATTTTTAGTATTATTTCCCTCCTATAATGAAGATAGGGTAATTATAGATTCTATAAGGGAATTTATGAAACAAGATTATCCAAGGGAATTGTATGATGTTTTAACAATATCAGACCACATGACTGAAAAGACCGATGAGGCTATAAAACTCTTAGGTTCAGAATTGGTTGTTGCAACATACGAAAATAGCACAAAGGCTAAGGCTTTGAATCTTGCAATAGAATATGTGGGAGATAGAGAATATGATGTTGTTGTTATTTTAGATGCAGACAATTGGGTTGATACTAATTTCTTGGATGAATTAAATAATGCCTATTATTCAGGTTCAAAAGCCATACAAGCACATCGTATTGCTAAAAATCGTGATACAGGAATGGCACTTTTGGATGCAGTAAGTGAAGAAATAAATAATTCAATTTTCAGAAGAGGACACGTAAGAGTTGGTATGTCTTCTGCATTGATTGGCTCAGGAATGGCTTTCGATTATAAGTGGTTTAAACAAAATGTAAAGTATGTAAAAACTGCAGCAGAGGATAAAGAAATTGAAGTTCTACTTCTAAAAGAAGGTATTTACATTGATTTTCTTAATGACGTATTTGTTTATGACGAAAAGGTTAAAAACGAAGCTGTATTTGCAAAACAAAGAAGACGTTGGATGGCTGCACAAGTTGATACCTTAATAACATCTATGAGAGATTTTCCAAAAGCAGTTGCACAGGGAAATTGGGATTATGCAGATAAACTTTTCCAATGGATGATGCTTCCAAGAGTTATGGTTATGGGATTCTCTCTTTTATTTGCAATTGGAATGCTTTTTATTGATTGGGTTTGGTCAATAAAATGGTGGATAATATTCATCGTTTTGGTCTATTCATTCGCTATGGCAATACCCGACTTCTTAGTTGATGAAAAACTAAAAAGAACAGTTAGAAAACTACCTTTGGTATTCCTAATTATGTTTGTAAATATTTTTAGGATAAGAAATGCAAATAAGAAATATCTTCACACAGAAAAAGGAGTATAGATGAAAATAGCAATTGAGGCTCAAAGGATATTTAGGACAAATAAGCACGGAATGGATTTCGTGGCTTTGGAAACTATACGCCAAATCCAGAAATTGGATACAGAAAATGAATATCACATAATTGTTGCAAAAGGAGACGATGTTTGCTTAGAGGAAAGTAAGAATATGAAAATAATTGTTCTTTCTTCCTTTGGAGGTTATTTCGGTTGGGAACAATTAGTTCTTGCTAAAAAATTAAAAAAAATTAAGCCCGATATTCTTCATTGCACAAGCAATACTGCTCCCTATTTTATAAATACTAAATTAATTCTAACCCTTCACGATATTATTTTCTTGGAAAAAAGAGATAAGAAAAATCGTTCCATATATCAAAATCTTGGAAGGATATATCGTAGGTTTATAGTGCCGAAAATCATCCCTAAGACTCAAAAAATAATAACTGTTTCTTTATACGAAAAAAACGTAATAAAGAATTTTTTAAACCTTAACGAAGAAAAAATTGTTGCAATATATAATGGATTTAGCAATCATTTTAATGTTAAGAAAAATCCTCAAACAATTTATAGGAAATACATAGATAATGACAACTACATATTCTTCTTAGGTAATACCGATCCAAAGAAAAATACTCAAAGAACAATATCTGCTTACGCTCAATATTTGGAAAAAACTCCAAAACAAGAGGCTGCACATTTGCTTATTGCCGATTTGAAAGAAGAAATAATTGATCAAATACTAAGAGAAAGTAAGATTGAATGGATAAAACCTTTTATTCATGCCTCAGGATATATTTCCAACAATGACCTTCCTTACATATACTCTGGTGCAAAAGCATTTTTATATACTTCTTTGAGGGAAAGTTTCGGCATACCTATATTAGAGTCTATGGCATGTGGAACTCCTATAATCACATCCAACACTTCTGCTATTCCAGAAATAGCAGGAGAGGGTGCAATATTGGTAGATCCATTCATAATTGAGGATATATCTTCTCAACTAATAAAAGTTATGGAAGATAAGGAGTATAGAGACAAACAAATCAAGTATGGATTTGAGAGAATAAAACTATTTTCTTGGGAAAATACAGCAAAAGATTTGATGAAATTATATAATGAAGTTGGAAAAAGTTAAAAAACAATTAAAATTTTTCATCATTTCCAACAAAATTTGTACTTTTGTCTGTTCTTTTTAGTGGAAAAATCTCTACAAAAAGTATTTGTGAAAGTAAATATTAAACAGAATTATGGAAGTAAATAGTTCAGATTACACAATCTTAATAACAGATGACGTTAAAGCTAATGTCATTTTATTAAAAGCTATAATCAAAAAATGTGGATACAAGGTTTTGGAAGCGAGTAACGGAAAAGAATGCCTTGAGGTTTTCCACCAACAAAAACCTGATTTAATCCTATTAGATATAATGATGCCTATCATGAATGGGTATGAAGTTATGGAGGCAATACGTGGAGGAGATTTCTACAACGATGTTACTATTATATTCATAACTGCATTAGATAATAAAAGCGATGTTATAAAGGGATTAAAGGCAGGAGCAAATGACTATATATCTAAACCTTTTAATGGAGAAGAATTAGAAGTTAGAGTAAAACATCAAATTTCCCTTGTAGCAGCAAAAAGAAAAATAGAAGAGCAAACACAATCTTTGATAAATACTATAAAGAATAGAGATAAATTATATTCAGTTATTGCTCATGATTTGCGTTCTCCATTAAGTAGCATAAAGATGATAATAAATCTTTTGGTGGATGAATTGGGCGAAGGCAAGATTGATGAAGAACTATACAACCTCTTAAATGAGGCTAACACAACAACAGAAAACCTATTCATACTTTTAGATAACCTTCTTAAATGGACAAAGACCCAATTGGGCAAATTTAATATATCGGTTCAAAAGATAGATATAAATGCTCTAATGGAAGGACTATTAAATCTCTATTCCCTACTTGCAAGTAATAAAAACATAAAGATAATTGTAGATAATCAGGCTAAGCAATTAGAGATTAATTCCGACCCAGACATAGTAAAAACAATTACACGTAACCTTTTATCAAATGCAATAAAGTTTTCATACGAAGGAGGTGAAATTACCCTTACAATAAAAGAAGATGGAGACAATCTACAAGTTAGTGTTAAGGATAATGGAATAGGTATTGCAGATAAGGATAAAAACTTTGTCCTTTCAGATAAAGAAACAGGCTATTCTTCTTTTGGAACTGCCAATGAAGAAGGAAGTGGATTGGGATTAAGTCTTTGTCAAGACTTCGTACATAAGCTAAAAGGAAAAATATGGTTTGAATCTGAATTTGAAAAAGGTTCAACTTTCTACTTTTCAATCCCTAAAAATCTTGTTTTAGACGAAGATTCCCAAGAGCAAAATGTAGTTATTGAATAGTCGTTTCAAAGAAAAACTAAAAACTTTTTAAAGAAAATAATATTTTTTTCATAATTATTGCCCTTAAAAAGGCAATAAAAAAACAGGAGATAAATAATTTTATTTCCTGTTTTCTATTTTTCTTGTACCCCGAGCGGGACTTGAACCCGCACGAACTCAACGTTCACAGGATTTTAAGTCCTGCGTGTCTACCAATTCCACCATCAGGGCGAGAATTTATTTCTTGTGGTGAGCGGAAAACGGGACTCGAACCCGCGACCCCAACCTTGGCAAGGTTGTGCTCTACCAACTGAGCTACTTCCGCTTAATTTCAGGGTGCAAAAATACATCTTTTTTCTCTCTCTCCAAATTTTTTCTACACTTTTTCTATTAATTTCTTTATCTCATTTAATTTTACAAGAGCTTCCATAGGAGTTAAGTTGTTAATATCAGTGTTTAATATATCTTCTTTTATCTCTATTAGTATAGGATCGTCTAATTGTACAAAGCTTAATTGAAAACCCTCTGTAAGGTTTTTTTCTTTATTCTTTGCAATCAACTTCCCCTTATTATTAGTTTGCTTTTTTTCCAAATTTTCTAAAATTTCCTCTGCCAAAGACAAAACATCCTTAGGCATACCTGCAAGTTTTGCAACATGTATTCCAAAACTTTGAGAGCTGCCTCCCAAAGAAATTTTCCTTAAAAAGATAACATCCTTACCCACCTCCTTAACACTTACATGGAAATTCTTTATTCTTTGATAGCATTGCTCCATTTCAATTAGTTCATGATAGTGAGTTGCAAACAAAACCTTAGCTTTTGACTTTTCATCATGCAAATATGCAGCAATAGCCCAAGCAATAGAAACCCCATCATAAGTACTCGTTCCCCTCCCTATCTCATCCAAAAGGACCAAAGAGCGGGAAGAAAGATTATTTAATATGCTTGCAGTCTCATTCATCTCTACCATAAAAGTACTTTCTCCCGAAGATATATTGTCAGATGCACCAACGCGAGTAAAAATCCTATCAACTATACCTATATCACAACTTTTTGCAGAGACCATACTTCCAATCTGTGCCATTAAAACAATTAGAGCATTCTGACGAAGATAGGCACTCTTTCCCGACATATTAGGTCCTGTGATTATTTCTATTTGTTGTGTTTCATTATCCAAATAAAGATCATTTGCAATGTAGGTTTCGCCCGCTTTTAACATTCGTTCTATAACAGGATGTCTTCCTCCCACTATGTTTAAAGCAAAACCTTCATTCATATTTGGGCAAACATAGTTATTCTCTATGGCAGAAAAAGAAAAACCAAGCAAGCAATCCAACTCAGAGATTATTGAAGCATTGGTTTGCAAAGTAGAAATATATGGAATAATCTTAGACAAAAGTTCTGCATATATCTTATTTTCTATCTCCTCTATCCTACTTTGCGAGGAAAGAATCCTCGTTTCAAAGTCCTTTAATTCCTCTGTTATGTATCTTTCACTATTTGTTAGGGTCTGTTTTCTATGCCAAGAAGAAGGCACCTTGTCCTTATGAGTATTTGTCACTTCCAAATAGTAGCCAAAAACGTTATTATAGGATATTTTAAGTGAAGGTATATTGGTGTTTTCTGCCTCTTTTTGTTGTAGTTTTAAAAGATATTGCTTTGCATTTATAGAGATTTCTCTTATGGAATCCAACTCTTGGTCATAACCTTTTTTTACAAAATCACCCTTACTTACATTATTGGGAGAATCTTCTTTAAGAGTTAGATCAATTATATCCATTAAAGAAGAACAACTATCTAACATTTTCACCCTTTCCAAAGCAGGGAAATCACTACAATTATGCTTAATTTGTTCAATTTCTTTTAGGATATTTTTCAATTGAACAACCTCATTGGGTTGTATTCTTCCGTATGCAGCCTTAGCTATCATCCTCTCCAAATCCCCTATCCTTCTTATATTACCTGCCAAATGGTAGGATAGGTCTTCTTTTTCAATAAAGGTTCTTACAATTGAATGTCTTTTTTCTATCTCTTGCTTATTTATAAGAGGCAAAACTATCCATCTTTGAAGCAATCTTGCCCCCATATTGGATTGTGTTTTATTTAGAATATTAAATAGTGTTGCTTTTTGATTGTTTGGTGAAGAAATAAGTTCCAAATTGGCTATTGTAAATCTATCCAACCATAGATAATTACTATTATTTACAGGAGATATTTTTTGAATATGAGAAACCAGAGTATGTTTTGTTTCATTTAGATAGTGGAATATAGCACCAGAGGCAATAATACCCAAAGGCATATTTTCAACACCAAAACCTTTTAGAGAATTTACTCCAAAATGTTTTTGTAGAACCTCGTATGCAAAATCCAAATTAAAGACCCAATCTTCAAAACAATTGGTATAGTATTGCTCAGAGAAGGTTTCTTCAAACAATCTAAGCCTTTGCTTTTGCACAAGGACCTCTTTGGGTGAAAAAGACTCTATTAGTTTTTCCATATCTTGCTTTTTACCCTCAGAAATGACAAATTCGCCCGTCCCAATATCCAAAAAGGATACGCCTAAATTATCTTTATCGTAGTGAATTGCTGCAAGGAAATTATTCTCTCTTTCTTCTGTTGTCTTTTCATTATATGATAATGCTGGCGTTACAACCTCTGTCACCCCTCTTTTTACTATTCCCTTAACCAATTTGGGGTCTTCCAATTGCTCACATATAGCACAGCGTTTGCCAGCTTTTACCAACTTGGGTAAATATGTATCAATTGAATGATAGGGAAAGCCAGCTAAGGGGGAATTTGCCCGTTTTGTTAGGGTTATATTTAATATTTTTGAACTCTCTATCGCATCCTCATTGAATGTTTCATAGAAATCTCCTACCCTAAACAATAATATAGCATCGGGATATTTTGCCTTTATAAGATTGTATTGCCTCATCAAAGGAGTTAAACCTTCATCACTTTTTATCACTTAAAATATTTATTTCAGTATAATTAACCTTTACTCTTAAAAAAGCAAAGATACAAAAAAAATTAAACAATAATTAATAAGTTTTTATCGTTAGATATTTGGTGTAATGAAAGAGTTTTTGAGAAAGGAAAAGAAAAAAATTGTAAAAAAAATTTGTTAATACCATATAAATGTATTAATTTAGCCCCCTGAAAACCTATAAAATTAAAATATTATGGAAACAAAAAAGACACCAAAAGCAAATTTAGAATTAAGAAAAGGCTTATTCTTAAAGATAGGTCTTGTTTTCGCATTATTAATTGTAATAGCTGCCTTTGAATGGCGAAGTTATGATAGTAGCGATGATTTAAAATTTGAACGCCAAGCCGTATCTGAAGTTGAAGAGGTAGTAATTACTATTCAGGAAGAGACACCTCCACCTCCACCAGAGGAGGCTCCACAATTGGAAACTACAGAATATGTAGTCGTGGATGATGATAAGAAAATTGAAGGTCCAGAAGTAGATCCAACAATATTTTCAAGAACAGATAATATAACTATTAATCCTTCCATAAAAATAGAACCTGAACCAGAAACAGTGCAAGAAGAACCTAAGTTTTTCGTAGTTGTGGAACAGGATGCAGAGTTTCCTGGAGGTTATGGCAAAGCTTTAGAATATTTAAAAAAGACTATTAAATATCCTCAGCAAGCAAGAGAAACTGGAACAAAAGGAAGAGTAATCCTTCAGTTTATTGTAGAGTTGGATGGTAGTTTAACAGATATTAAAATTCTTAGAGATATTGGTGGCGGTTGCGGAGCTGAGGCTATAAGAGCAGTAAAACTTATGCCAAAATGGAATCCTGCAAAACAAAGAGGGAAGACTGTTCGTCAGCAATTTCAATTACCAGTAGATTTTAATTTGGAAGGATAATTTATTTTATAATTTCATAAGCGAAAAAACTTCAAATGTTGAAAAGCATTTGAAGTTTTTTTTATTTAAAACCATATTATTTCTCCAATTAAACGAAGAAAAAAAGAAATAAAACGAAGAAATAATTTTTTTAAACGAAGAAATAATTTACTAAAACGAAGAAATATTTTTCTAAAACGAAGATTTAATTTTATTGAAAAATAAACACATAAAAATACTACCAGACTTCCGCAAGGACGAACAAAAGTCGGTTGCCGACAAACGAAGATTTAATTTTATTGAATTATAAACACATAAAAATACTACCAGACTTCCGCAAGGACAAATAAAGGTCGGTTGCCGACTACCAGACTTCCGTAAGGACGAATTAAAAGTCGGTTGCCGACAAAATCAGACTTTTGGTTAGGAAAAATTAAATGTCTATTGCCGACAATGTTAAAAATTATGTATTATTTTATAGATATTGGCTATAAAATAGAGAAAAATTTAGTAAAATTTTGCTAATACTATATAAATATATTAATTTAGCACCCTGAAAACTTATAAAAAAATAAAATCCGTTGAAATTTCATATAAGAAAAACTTCAAATGTTGAAAGGCATTTGAAGTTTTTTGATGTTAAATGGAATTATTATTTTTGCACAATAAGACAATGCAAATAAGACAAGTAGAATACAAATGATTACTATTAATAATCTATCGGTTTCTTTCTCTGGTGTGGAGCTTTTTGATAATGTTTCCTTTGTTGTTTCTGATAAGGATAAAATTGGTTTAGTTGGAAAAAATGGAGCAGGGAAAAGTACCATTATGAAAATTATTGCAAAAAAAGAACCCTTACAAAAAGGCACAATAATTATACCTAAATATCAAAGCATAGGTTATCTTCCCCAAGAGATGATACCTTTGCAAACTATGACAGTAATAGAGCAAGCTCTAACTGCTTTTAGTGAGGTGCAACTCTTAGAGAAGGAAATAAAGGAATTAGAAAGGGAGATAGAAAACAATACCAACTATGAAAGTGTAGAATACCAACAACTACTTACTCAACACTACGATTGCTTAGAGAAATCAAGACTAATTGATGCACAAAATGCACAGGCTCAAACAGAGAAAATACTGCTTGGTTTAGGATTTACACGTAATGATTTTGATAGAAAGGTGACTGAGTTTTCCTCAGGTTGGCAAATGAGGATTGAACTTGCTAAAATACTTTTAAAACGTCCAAATACACTTCTTTTAGATGAGCCAACAAATCATTTAGATATAGAATCTATACGTTGGCTTGAAAGTTTTCTTATAAATTATTTTGGAGCTGTTATCTTGGTTTCTCACGATAGGACCTTTTTGGATAATATTACAAAGAGAACAATTGAAATTACTGCTGGTAAGATCTACGATTACAAGGCTGGATATTCTCAATATGTAGAAATATTGGAGCAAAGAAGACAAAGACAACAAGCAACATTAACAAACCAACAAAGACAGATTGCACAAATAGAAAAATTTGTTGAAAGGTTTCGCTACAAATCCTCTAAGGCAAAGCAGGTTCAGTCCAAGATAAAGCTAATTGAGAAGATGTCTTTGGAAACAATTGATGAAGTAGATACTTCAATGATTCATTTTAAATTTCCTCCTCCACCTCATAGTGGAAAGGTTGTTTTAAGGATAAAGTCGCTTTCTAAAAGTTATGGTGAAAAAGAGGTATTAAAAAACATTGATTTAACAATATCAAAAGGAGATAAGATTGCATTTGTTGGAAAAAATGGAGAAGGGAAAACTACATTATCCAAAATTATTGTGGGGCAATTGACGGATTATAGTGGGGAATTTGAATTGGGGCATAATGTTGTAATTGGATATTTTGCACAAAACCAAGCTGCACTTTTGGATGGAGAAAAGACGGTCTTTGAAACAATTGATGATATTGCAAAGGGTGAGGCAAGAAATAGGATTAGAAGCATTTTGGGTAGCTTTCTTTTTGATGAGAATGATATAGAAAAGAAGGTAAAAGTTCTTTCTGGTGGAGAGAAAACTCGTCTTGCTCTTGCCAAATTGATACTTGCTCCAATAAATCTCTTGGTATTGGATGAGCCAACCAATCATTTGGATATGCCTTCAAAGGATATATTAAAGAATGCTTTGATTCACTATGAGGGGACTTTGGTTTTGGTTTCTCATGATAGGGATTTTCTTTGCGGATTAACAACAACATTATACGAATTTAAGAATAAGACAATAAAAGAGTTTAAGGGAGATGTCTTTGATTATCTTTCTTTCAAACAAATTGAAGATTTAAAAGAGTTGGAACTTTCTTCTAATAGAAAAGAAGAGAAACTTCAAAAGACAGAATCTCAAAATAAGATTGACTATAATCAAGCAAAAGAAGAGGAAAGAAAGAAAAGAAAACAAGAAAAAGAGGTTGAAAGAATAGAAAAAGAGATTGAAAAGATAGAAAATGAAATAAAAAATCTGGATGAAATTCTTTCCAATGAAGAATCCTTTAATAATATAGAGAATATCTCTATATTTTTTGAAGAATATGAAAACAAAAAAGAAGAACTCAAAAACTTAATGCAAAAATGGGAAGAAAGTATTCTTTAAAATAAATCAAAAAATTAATCATCTTAAAGAAAAAATATTATGAAAGAAAAAGAAAAAAATGCAAATGAAGTATATTCTTTGGGAGAATATATACAAAAAATATTAGACTTAAAAGAACAGGGTTTAATATATAGGGGACAGCCAAACGCAGATTGGAATATAGAAAGTTCGGCTTTCGTTTCATTAAAAAAACAAAACGAAGGGAAAGAACCAGATGAAGAAACAATAAAAGATTATCACGAACAAATACTT
>JAISIA010000034.1 GCA_031262295.1 Bacteroidales bacterium
TAAAATATATTATATTTGCAAATTGTAGATAACACATTTTTTAATGTTTTTATTCTTTTTATACAATAATATCATTAGAAAATATGTTATCCTACTTAGTTAATAATTAATAATAATTAAAGAAGATTACTCATGAAAAAATTAATTCTATTGGTTTTTGCCTTTATGTTGGTTGCAACAACAGCAACTTATGCACAAGAACCTCAAAAAAAGGAAGTGAAAAAAGAATGCTGCAAGGATAAAAAAGCAGATAAGAAGGCTTGTTGCAAAGATGGAGATAAGGCAATGGCAGATAAGAAGGCTTGTTGCAAGGATGCAAAGAAATGTGACAAGAAAGCCTGCTGCAAAGATGGCGATAAAGCAAAAGCAGAAAACAAGGCTTGTTGCAAAGATAAAAAAGCAACAAATGCAAAACAATGTAATAAAGAATGTAAAAAAGACGCAACAAAAAAAGCGTAGTGTTTATTTAACATTGTATAGATGATAAAGCAGGAGTTTTTCTTATATAACTTCTGCTTTGTTTTTGTTAGGATATGACAGATATTGAATTGGCAAAGAAAATAGAGGATAAGGATCCTGAGGCATTTAGGTTATTCTTTGAGGAAAATAAACTAAAAATAGCCAATTTATGCTATGGTATGGTGCATAATAGGGATGTAGCAGAGGATTTGGTTCAAGATATTTTTGTGGAAGTCTATTGTTCAATAAAATATTTTAAAGGCAAAAGCAAGCTCTCTACTTGGCTATATCGCATTGCACTAAATAAGACCATAAGTTATTTAAGAAAAGAAAAGGTAAGGAGTTTTTTAACTCCCCTAAGCAATGTAAAAACAGGTATTGCTTCAAATGAAAGACAAGATTTGTCAATTGAAGAAGAAGAAAAAATAGATTTACTACATAAGATTATAGATACTCTTTCGTCTAAACAAAAACAGGCAATAACATTATTTATATATGATGAGTTGCCTCAAAAGGAAATTGCAGAGATAATGAATTGTTCTGTTGCTTCTGTTGAGGTTTTGATTCATAGAGCTAAAAAAACAATAAAGAAAAAAGCAGAAAAAATATATGGAAACACTATTGAATAAGGATAGGATAAAGGAAGTTAACCCTTATATGTTTGAAAAGATTCTTTCAAAAATAGAAGATAATAAGAGGGTTTCTATGCCTTTGTGGGTGAAAATAACATTAAAGACCTCTATTGGCTTATCTTTCCTATTGATGATTTTTAATTTATACACATTCCTTATCTATCCCAATAGGGAAAATATAAATAAGGAATTAGAACAAGAGATTGTATATAACAAAACCATAGAAGAAAATAGCATAGATGCTCTTTCAAGTCTATATCCTGTTGAATTTTTAAAGCAGACTAAATAATGAAAAAACCATATTTTATAACAATAGTTGTTATAATAGCAATAATGCTAAGCATAAATATTAGTTTCCTTATATACTATCAGCAAAAGCTGGATAAGGATATAAGAACTTCTTTGGAGGATCAGAAGATTTATCATAGAGAAAGAGATGAAAAAAAATATGATATTGCAAATTTGTTATCCTTAGATGAAGATCAAAAAGCAGAATATGAATATATAGTTAAGCAACACAATAAGATTGCATCCCGAGCAATAGATTCCCTTCACACAAACCAAAAGATTCTTATGTCTTTATTGAGAAACGATTCAAAGGATGAGGGAAAAAATGAATATATAGAAAATCAAATCATCCTATTTCAAAGAATACTTTTAAATGAACATTCAGATCTATACAAGGAAGTAAAAAAGATAATCCGCCCTGAACAAATGAAACTATTCAATTCTGTTTTTGAAGATATATTTGTTTGCAAACCCTCTTGCGAGCACGACAATGATGCTTGTGCAAGCCATAAGTCGGCAACCGACCTTTAATTTTCCTAACGGAAGGCTGGTTTTATATTTATAAGTTTATAATTCAACAAAAATAAATCTTCGTTTCATAAAATTAAAACAAGGTTTTAGAAAAATAAATCTTCGTTTTAATAAATTATTTCTTCGTTTTAGAAAATTAAAACGAAGTTTTAGAAAAATAAATTAAGCTCCTGCCTTATTAAAAGTATAAAGTCTAATTGTAGGGTTTAATTTAAGATACACTCCTAAGGAAAATTCCATATAGGGACTTTGATAGAAGGTTGGATAACCGGGAGAATATCTTGTATATTTAAAGTAATGATAGGTGTTTAGTTCAAATCCCACAGAAAAGTTTTCTTTCTGGCTTAACAAGTATTCCAAATGAAGGTGTAGCATTTTAAGTCTATCATAAGTCATGTTGGAATTTAAAGCAGAGAAGTTATTATAGTGTGGCGAACCTAATATTGAGATAAAGTTTTTGCTCATCCAATAGGATATATCAAAGTTAAAATCATAGAAAGACAATCTTAGCTTGGAATACATCCCTTCTCCAGAGGAAAAAGGTGGTTTTTGTCCTGAATTTTTTAGATATTTAACCCAGTTGAATTCTAAATTTACTTCCTTAATTATTCCATCAAACTTATAGACTCCACCTAAACCTATTGCAAAATTTGAAAGAGTTTCAATATCATACTTAATTAAGGTGTCTAATTCCCCGCCCTTATGGTTTAAAACCATTTGTATGGGAATGTAAATCTTTAATTTGTCATTCAAAAACTCTTTTTTCAATTGCGAAGATACTCCAAAAGAAAACACTTCTTGATGAGTGTCTGTTTTGAATATAAAACTCTGCCAATTAATCCAAATATCTGCAAAAAAATGTTTTGAATTAAAAAGCATTTGAACGCCTTGTTCCAAATCGGAACAAAGAACATGCTCAGGATTATACAAAGGAGCAATAAGTTTATGATTGTCTAAGGAATGCAAATTGCCAAAAACCAATTTAAAGTTATCTTTTAATGAAAATTGTGCCCTAAAAAATGGCATAATATGAAAGCCTTTGTGATAGTTGTTTGCCTTCCACAAAGAAATATCGGAATATGAATAGCAGGGATATTGCTCTGAGCCAAAATAACGCAAAAGAGATAGTCCGCCTTCAAGGAAAATATTCTCATTTATCTTATATTGCAACTTGGGAATTATTCTAAATCCGGGCAAAGTGTAGCCCATTTGTCTATCATGTCTATATTCATTATTCTTAAAAAAGTTTAGATTATCCACTCTTAAATTAAGGTATGATAAACTATCTTGACACTTTAATGTAAAAGGAAGAAACATTAAAGCAACTAACAATAATAGGCAGCATTTACTTGTGTGCATCAAAACTAAAAAACAAAAAAAACGTTGCAAATATAAGACATTTTTTTTAAGAGTTTAACTAAAAAAGAAAGTGTTTTTGTATCTTTGCCACTTATAGCAATAAACCCATTTTATAATTAAAAAGAAATTCTTAAAAAAGATTAATGCGTACTAAGAGAACAATTTTTTTCTGTTTTGCTCTATTTATTTTGATAAATACAACCTTTGCTCAAAAAAAGCAAAGCGTTGGATTGGTCCTTAGCGGAGGAGGAGCAAGAGGCTTAGCTCACGTTGGGGCGATAAAGGCTTTGGAAGATAATAATATCCCCATTGATTATATTGCTGGAACTTCTGTTGGTGCTATTGTTGGAGCTTTATATGCAAGCGGATATTCAGTAGAAGATATGCACAAGCTTTTTCTTTTAGAACAATTTCAAATATGGCTTTCAGGAAAAGCAGATGATAGGTATGCATTCTATTATAAGATGTCTGACAAAAAGCCTCAAATTATTGCAATTCCTTTTAACACCAAAGAAAAGTTTCACGTTCAACTTCCCTCTTCCATTGTTAATCCACTCCAAATGGACTTTGCCTTTATGGAAATCTTTGCTCCGGCTTCGGCTGCTGCTAAAAGTAATTTTGATAGTTTGATGATACCTTTCTTTTGTGTTGCATCCGATATTGAAGAAAGAAAAGCTCTTATTATAAGAAATGGAGATTTAGGACAGGCAGTTAGAGCCTCTATGACAATACCATTATATTTTGCTCCACAAATTATAAATGAAAAAATACTTTTTGATGGTGGAATGTATGATAACTTTCCTACAAAAGATATGATCAATATTTATCATCCTGATGTTTTAATTGGAGTAAAAATATCTGGGAATTATCCCCAAGCAAAGGAAGGAGATTTAATGTCATATATTCATAATTTTGTCACAAGAGAAACAGATTACGACATATCTTCTCATCATGGAATACTAATTGAACCAGATGTAAAAGATATAGGCATATTAGAGTTTGACAAAATGGATGAAACTTTCCTTGTAGGCTATAATGCGACAATGGAAAAAATTAATGAGATAAAACAAATTGTAAAAGATAGTGTAGATAAAAAAGAGGTGGATGAAAAAAGAGAAAGATTCAACAGGGAAAAACCTCCTTTAAACATAACCGAACTTACACTCTCTGGTGTAAAAGGCAAACAAAAAGAGTATATATATAAGAGTTTAATAAAAAATAAAAAGGATACAAATATATATAGCTCTCTAAGAAAAAACTATTTTTCTCTATATTTTGATAGGAATATAAAAACTATACATCCCCAAATAGAATATGACGAGGATAACAAAACCTATTCATTAAATCTAAGAGTAAAAACGCAAGAAAATATAAAGGCTACAATAGCGGGTGTTCTTTCTTCCAATCCAATATCTCACCTATATATTGGATTAGATTATAATTTACTTAGAAAACAAGCTTGGTTTTTCCAAACAAATGCCTACTTTGGCAGATATTATACTTCATTTATGGGAAGTATAAGAACAGATTATCCAACTCAATTGCCTTTTTTCACAAAGATAGAATTTAATGCAAACCAATGGAACTACTATAGCTTAAAGGCAAAGTTCTTTGAATATTCTCCATTAAACTATATAGTACAAAGAGAAAATAATGTAAGAGCCTCTATTGGTATTCCACTTAGAGTAAAAGATGAGATGATTTTTACTCTTGGCTATGCAAGGGCAAGTGATGATTATTTCAATATAGATAACTCTACAATATACGATACAGCTGACAATACCACTTTCAAACATTTTGCTTTTGGGTTATCCAAGATATATTCAACGCTTGACGATTATCAATTTCCAACAACAGGACTTTATTCCAAGATTAACCTACAATATATAAATGGTAGGGAGAGGTTTTCTCCTGGAAACACATCTTTGATTGTTGATGACAAAGACCGCATTCATTCATGGCTACAATTTACTTTTAGGAATAAATTATTTTTTGATATAAATAAAAATCTTTCAATTGGGTGGCTAAGTGAATTATTCTACTCTTCGCAAAACCTATTTACCAACTATCGTTCTTCATTATTAAATGCAGGAGTCTTTACTCCAACTATGCAAACTCTCACTTCTTTTATGCCAGAATATAGAAGTACTAAATATCTTGCAACAGGTGTAGAGAACGTATTTAAGATTGGTTTCTTCCAAATCAACGCTTCATTTAGATTAAATGGTTATATTTATATTCCAATAACGCAGATCACAACAATAGAAAACAACTTACCTATATATAAAGACAACTATTTTAACAAACTATATTTTATTTTAAGCAGCTCCTTAGTATTAAATACTCCCGTAGGACCTCTTAGTTTAATTGCAAGTTATCATCAAAGAGATGATAAATCAAATCCTTTTACAATATCAATAAACTTTGGATATGTAATGTTTAATAATAGGAATATAGAACGTTAGAAAAAATAAAACAAAAATAATAATTCATAAGATAAAAATATGAT
Organism: Bacteroidales bacterium; assembly: GCA_031262295.1. Lineage (GTDB taxonomy): Bacteria > Bacteroidota > Bacteroidia > Bacteroidales > P3 > UBA10566. Next base: position 5,779 of record JAISIA010000034.1, read on the forward strand.
AAGGGTTGAGAATGTATTTAAGTCATTTGAGAGATTACAAATATTAAAGGGCATAAATATGAGTGTTGCTCGTGGAGAAATTGTTTCTATTGTTGGAGCATCAGGAGCTGGGAAATCAACACTACTACATATAATAGGGACATTAGACAAACCAAATAGCGGAAACGTTTTTATTGATGGGAAAAACACATCAACTATGACGGAAAACCAATTATCCGTTTTCAGGAACCAAAAGATAGGATTTGTTTTTCAATTTCACAATCTCCTATCTGAGTTTTCCGCATTAGAGAATGTTTGCATACCAGCATTGGTTTCAAAGAAAACAAAGAAGCAAGCAATACTTTTAGCAGAAGAACTCTTTGATATATTACAGATAAAAGATAGAATGTTTCACAAACCTTCTGAACTTTCAGGAGGAGAACAGCAAAGAGTTGCAGTAGCAAGAGCATTAATCAATCAGCCTTCTGTAATTTTAGCTGACGAACCCTCAGGAAATTTAGATAGTACTAATGCTAAGGAGCTGCATAACCTATTTTTTCAACTCAGAGAAAGGTATAACCAAACCTTTTTAATAGTAACACACAACGAAGAGTTGGCTCAAATGAGCGATAGAAAGCTTTTGATTAAGGATGGTATAATTTAGGAATTAACATTTAAATATGTATATAAAGATATGAAAGAATCTCAATTAATATATGGAATAAGACCTGTATTGGAAGCATTAAAACAGGATATAGAAATAGATAAGGTTTTTCTCCTTTCTTCTTTGCAAGGAAACTTAACAGGAGAATTGAAAACAGAACTAAAAAAGAAAAACATAATTGTGCAACACGTCCCTATTGAAAAATTAGATAGGATGACAAAAAGCAATCATCAAGGAGTTGTTGCCCTTATGTCGGTTATTAAATATAGTAATTTCTTTGAAATTATTGACTCTTTACTCAACAAAGAAGAAGAAATCTTCATCCTAATGCTTGATCGCCTAACCGATGTTCGCAATTTTGGAGCAATTGCACGAACAGCTCTTTGTGCTGGTGTTAATGCTATTGTTATCCCTCAGCACAATTCAGCCCAAATTAATGAAGATGCAATTAAAACCTCAGCAGGAGCCTTATTAAATATTCCTATTTGTAAGGAAGGAAACTTAAAAACAGCCATAAACTATGCAAAACAAATGGGAATAAAAGTATATGCTGCAACAGAAAAAGACAGCAAATTATACACTAAATCCTCTTTTAAGGGAAATACAATGATTGTTTTAGGTTCAGAAGAAAGTGGAATAGCTACTGATATAATAAGACTTTGCGATGAAAAAATAGGGATACCATTAAAAGGAAACATAGAATCCTTGAATGTATCTGTTGCAGCAGGAATAATAATGTATGAAGTTGTTAGGCAAAGAACAAATTAAATATGAAAAAATACCTAATTCCAATATTCCTTTTCCTTGTTTTTCTTTCCTTTTCTTGTGCAAAGGTTGGAATGCCACAAGGAGGTGCTTACGATAGAACGCCTCCTAAGGTAAAAAAAGAAAAGCCACAAAACAATTCAACAATGTTTAAAGGCAATGGCTTTGAAGTTGAATTTGACGAATACATTGTTCTAAATAATGTTCAAGAGGAATTAATAATATCCCCTCCACTAAAAGAAAAGCCAAATGTAAAAGCCTCCTTAAAGAAATTAGAAGTCTCTTGGAGCGATACTCTTTTGGAGAATACAACATATATATTTGACTTTGGAACATCAATAGTAGATTATAGGGAAGGAAATATTCTTAATGGATTTGTTTATAGTTTTTCCTCAGGAGAAACAATAGACACCAATGAATATAAGGGAATATTGGTTGATGCCTACACCTTAAAGCCTATTGCAAAGAAATATGTTATGCTATATAAATCCGATAGTGCATCAATTTTCCATAAAGAAAAACCAAATTACCTTACACGTTCAGATAGTAGCGGTAGGTTTCATTTTAAGAATATTGCAGAAGGAGAATATCAAATTATGGCTTTGGATGATAAGAATCAAAACCTAATATACGACCTACCTAATGAAGCAATTGCTTTTTCCTTAGATAGGATAAAGGCAACAACATACAATATAAGTAAAATTGATACAACAAAAACTTTAAATCCAACAAATGATAGCATAGTTAATGATAATTCAAAAGAAGATTCTTCTTATTTTTTAGATAATAACTCAAAGAATATACTCTACTTTTTTGAGCCAAAGGATACATCAATTGCAATAAACTCAACAAAAATACCCTCTCCTATTAATTTGAATATTGTTTTTTCTAACCCCACAACAGATAGTCTAAGAATCATTTTCTCCTATCCCAATATTGATATAAATAATAAGGAAGAAGCATTGGTCTATTTTAGCAAAAATAAAGACACAATAAATATTTGGTCTTTGAAAAATAGAATGGATTCAATAAAAGTTAGAATTACAGATATAGGATTGGATGAAAATATTGAGCAAATATATAATGAAAACAAAAAAACTTCAAAACAAGATACCTTTTCTTTTCTTTCCCCTTTAAGAGAATTAGCTTATTATAACCTTTTATCCATAGAAACACCCTACCCTTGTTTGGATACAACTCAAAAACTATTTGCAATAATAAATAATAAGAATGATTCAATTTATGACACAATTACTTTTTCTTTCCTATCTCCTTTTTCTCTACAATACAATGAAAAATTAAAAGGAAACAATACCTATCAAGTAAGAGTGGATGAAGGACAAATAAAAGATGTACTAAGGAGAGTTAATGACAAATTGTCTTTTTCCTTTGAGGTTTCTTCTGCGGAGAATTATGGAAACTTTTTCATAACTATTAAAGATAGCTTAAACAAAAAAGAAAACTACATCCTAATTTTGGAAGATAATGATAAAAAAGAAGTAGAAAGAAAATTTTGTAAAAAAGAAGAAAAAATTAGCTTTTTAAATCTAAAACAAGGAACCTATTTTTTGCGTCTTATAGTTGATAAAAACAATAATGGGAAATGGGATTATGGACAATACGATAAGGGCATACTTCCCGAGAGAGTTTTGATTTATGATAAGGCAATTTCAATTAGAGAAAATTGGGATATAGAAGAAATTTGGCAAATAGAATAATATAAAGATTGGTTATCACATTATTTCTTTATAATTTTGCAACCTTAAAATTTTAATTACAATTAATATAATCTATAAAATGAACGACGAAAAATTATTTACCCAGTTTCCTCCTGTTCCAACAGAGCTTTGGGAAGAGGCAATAAGAGTTGATTTGAAAGGTCAGGACTATGATAAGAAGTTAGTATGGAAAACTATTGAAGGATTCAATGTAAGACCTTATTATAGGGAAGAAAACCTTAAAGATATTGTTTTAAACAAAAGTAATAAACAAGATAATTCTTGGGATATTCGCCAAGATATTTTTGAAAAAGATATTCTTTTGGCAAATGCCATAGCTCAACAAGGGATAAAAAGAGGTGTAAATTCGCTTGGATTGGATGCTACTAATATAAAATCAGAAAAAGATTTAGAATTACTTTTAAAAGATATTGATATAACAAAGGTAAAGATAAACTTCACAGGAGCTAATTGCTTTTGGGAAATTACTAACCTATTCATCTCTTTTGTAAAGTCACATAATATAGATAAAGATAAGGTTTATGGTTCTTTAAATTTTGATCCTTTTGTAAAGGCTCTTTATAGTGGAGGATTTTGTTGTGAAATTCCCGAAATAGGAAAAAGAGCAGCAGAACTGATAAAACTTGTTAAGGAAAACATTCCAAACTTTGACGTTATTACAATAAATGGTCAAATTTTCAATAATGCAGGCTCTTCAATTGTTCAAGAATTGGCTTATAGTCTTTCTGCGGCTAACGAATATATTTATTGTGCAACTTCAAATGGAGCACTTGCTCACTCTGTTGGTTATAGAATGGTTATTAGTTTTGCAACAGGAAGCAACTATTTTATGGAAATAGCTAAGATAAGAGCAGCAAGGATACTATTTAAACGTATAATGGAGCAATATAATCCTAAATGCGAAACAGCTTTTGATGTATTTATTGCAACTCAAAGCTCTTTCTACAACAAAACAATATACGATCCATACGTAAATATGCTAAGAACAACAACCGAAACTATGTCTTCTGCCATTGCAGGAGCAGATTCCATTTCGGTATATCCTTTTGATTGTGCCTTTAAAGAAAGTGATGACTTTTCAAGACGTATTGCAAGCAATCAACAAATCCTACTTAAAGAAGAGACATACTTAGATAAGGTTGTTGATCCTTCTTCTGGAAGCTACTATATTGAAAATTTAACCAATTCTATATGCGAAGCTGCTTGGAATATCTTTAAAGAAATAGAAGAAAAAGGAGGATTCCTTAGTGCAATAAAAGAAGGTTTTATCCAAGATGAAATAGAAAAAACATCATCAAAAAGATCAAATGATGCTGCAATGAGGAAAACATCAATATTAGGTACTAATCAATATCCTAATTTGAATGAAAAGATGTCTGAAAAGATTAGTTCAGTATGTGAAGGTGTAGAAAATAAAAAAGATAATATAAGAACTCTTTCTACAAAACGTTTATCCCAAGACTTTGAAACCTTACGTCTAAATGTTGAAAAGGCAGATAAAAAACCAAAGGTCTTCCTTCTAACTTATGGAAACTTGGCTATGCGTAAGGCAAGAAGTGGTTTTGCAACAAATTTCTTTGGAATAGCAGGCTATGATATTATAGATAATATTGGTTTTTCTTCAATTGAAGAAGGAGCAAATAAGGCATTGGAGTCAAAAAGCGACATTATTGTTCTTTGTTCCTCTGATGATGAATACAAGGAATTAGTTCAAGGCGTTATGCCTCTATTAAAAGATAAGGTAAAACATATAGTTGTTGCAGGCTATCCTGAAAGTGAGGTTGAAAACTTCAAACAACAAGGCATAACAGACTTTATCCATGTTAGAACAAACGCATTAGAAAGCCTTAAAAACTACAATAAACTTTTAGGACTATAACATATTTTTATTAATAATTTAATTTTCGCCCTTATTAATAAAAAGTTTATTATAATAAAAACGCTGCCATAAAAAGTTATGACAGCGTTTTTTTTATGCCTTTATTCACTAATTAACAATCAATTCTTCACAAAACAATAGCATTTTCATAGTTTTTTCAAATTTTTTAACATTTCACCCCCTAAAAAACACCCTATTTTTAACACTTTTTTAAAGAAAATCGCCAAAATTTAACATTTTTTAACATTTCATTCAAAATTTGTCGGCAACCGACCTTTGTTTGTCCTAACGGAATTTCAGCTTTTCAAATTGTTAATTATCAATATAATCCAAACATATTTTAATTTATTTTTCTAAATTTTTCCTTAAAAAAGTCAAATCCTTATTTTTCCAGAAAAAAACGAAAATTTACTCAAATAAAACGCTGTTTTATTTTGCTAAAACGAAGAAATAATTTTCTAAATCTTCGTTTTAATTTTCTAAAACGAAGATTTATTTAAAGATAATACACTAATAATTAGGTGATTATTTTGTAAAAATAAATAAAAATGAAATTTTGGGAAAATATTATGTTTTTTGCCTTAAAAGAAACTTTGTTTTGGCAAAGGTACAAAAAAGATTTGATAAATGCAAGTGACGATTTTCAGTTTTGAAATTTTGAATTTAACATTTGAAGAGAAAAATGTTAAATATTTTTTGAAATTATATTTTTTATATATCAAAACAATGGGATTCATTTCCTTATAAAATTAATATTATACGCAAATAATGATAATTTATTTAAAAAACAATACGGGAAAAGGGATAAATCCCCTTGCTATTGGTTATTTTGCATAAATTTATTTGCAGATTATCCCTATTGAAGTATGACAAAATATAGGGAGGTTGCGCAACTTTTGGTTATGACAAAATAAAGGTAGGTTGCTCAACTTTTGGTTATGACAAAAAAAAGGTCGGTTGCCGAATTGCCGACTTTTGGTTAGGATAATCAAAAGTTAGTTGCCAACAAAATAATATTTAGTTTTATTGAATTATAAATACAGAACCCGACTTCCGTAGGACGAGTAAATGCCACTTGGTGGCTAGATTATTATTCTTAATTTAAATCCGCCTTGTGTCATTGAATTTGGATAGGCATTTGATATGTATGGGGTATTTATTGTCATCTCAAAGAAGGCTGTTAGTATTATTTTCTCTGTTATTGAATATTCTCCTGAAAGGTTTAGATTAAGGACATCACTACCAGAGGACATAAGATTAACTTTTTGATCTATCTTTCTTAATATTGTTGTATTCTTATTCCAAGTAAGTGTTGCATTAATATCTATATCACTCTTTAATTGACGAGAGCTTTCCCCTGCCCTTATATTTATTTCTACTTCCTTAAAACGATAGCCTCCTCCAATAACGTATGATACCCTATTCATTTCTGTAAGCTGTTTATTGGAAAAAGATAGGGATAGGTTTCTATCCTTTCTTATTTCAAAGTTAGCCTGAAAGCTATTCTTTAAGTTAATATCAATCTTAATCAATGGACTTAAAGACTCATTAATTGTTATGTTGTCTATAACATCTCTTGGCAAATAGTTATTATTTGTTTCATTTTTTATCCACTCTGTCCCATAGTCATATCTTGAATTATTTGTAGGAACCCTTACATCAGAAGTAAAAGACCCTACTGAATATGTTGAAGTGTAGGCATTGGATATTGTTATGCTATTTACCCATTTTTGCAACCATTTTATCTTTGATAGCCCTGTATAGTCTATTGTCCAATTTGGCAAAGGTATCTTAGTGAATGGATTTAGCGAACGGCTATCTGGGGAGGAGCCTGTATAGGCTGCTAAAAAGGCAGGTATTAATACCTGTTGTGAAGTTGCACCATAACCATCGGGATAATACTTTCCATTACTTGTATCCATTATCATATTGCCATTATAGTTTGGATTATTTTTTGCCAAACGCTGAGCAATAATATCCCTATAATCTAAGAAGTTTTGGAATGTTTCACTCACATTGTCATCTTTTAATGAGCGGAACATAGTTCCTAATGTTATTATTGTGGTAGAAAAATTCCCTGTATTTTGAGCAGAAAGAGGACCCGTCACTCTATCTTGTCCTTGATCATATTTGTAATATGCAACATAGTTTTCCGATTGACTTTGATTAAAACGAAGATTTATCTTAAAGTCTTTTATAGGTTCTAATTGGATTTGTCCATTTAATGTTTTATTACTTTTTTGTTGGAAGGCGTTATTCATTAATGAGTCGGTGGATAACCATCTTTTCTCAATGGCTTTTTCCATTATATTTGCTTGTGAGCCGAATACAAATCCAAATCCTGGTGCCCAAGAGTTGCTTGGAGATAATCCAATAAATTTAGAAATAGGCATAAATCCCGGAATATATGTTCCATCGTTTTGAGAATAGTTTATACTTGCATTCTTTACGCTTGTTAATAGTCTTATAGAATATTTACCAACTTCTTTCATTATTTTAACAAAGGTAGATATACTATCTGTTGCAGTAGAGTCTTTTTTATTATTTAATTCTTTTGGATCAAATCTCTTTGGTCTATTATCCTGACGAGAATTTGTATTTTCGCTTAAAATCTTCTTTACAAATGGAATCTTATTATAGATTTGGACTAAATTTAAATTTACATTTATAGATTTTCTTGCAGAATTTTCTATTGTATTACCCAATCTTTCCAAAGCCTGTGTTGAACCAGAGAATATAAACTCTGCATTGTATGCAGTATTTACTCTTAACCAATCTAAGATTGGTATTTTGTATATAGGGATATTAAATGTTATGTCAGTTTTCTGCCTATATTCTTGTGCCCTTCCAAGATCAAAGACAGAGGACCAAACGGAATCTCTTTTTTCTTTTGTGTCTATCTTTCCACGAGGCTCATCAATGCGAGCGTTCATTGTTGCATTGTAGTTCAGTTTTAAGTTTTGGGTTATATCATAAGCAAAAGAATATATCCTATTCCAATAAAATTGTTTGAAATAATAAGGTTCCATCTTTATTAACCCTTGACTTTTTGGTCTTATAAGAGTTTCTTCAAAGTCTCTTACTGCTTCTGTCCTTACTGAAATGGTTCTTGGCTTATAGTTAAAAGTTAAATCTCTTAGTATTGTCCAAGCCTTATTCTTAAATAGTTTTACCTTGCTTAAAGGTTTTAATGGTTTTGATTTAAATGTATAGTTATAGTTTATCCCTCCTCTATGTTGGGTTTTGGAATTGTAGGCAATATCTACATCTCTTCTAAATATGTTGGAGAAAGAATAGGAGGCGTCAAAGTTTTCTATCCCTAAGAGATATTGTTTTGAATCTGCCGTTGCTATTTTCTCCTTACGAACATTCATAAAGTTTATATTGGTTCTTGAAGTGAAGTCTTGAACCATATTCCTTATTGAATCCTTTTCTTTCTCTGTTTTATATGTTAGAAGATCATCTTTTAATAGGACATCAGGGTCTAATGGGTTGTAACGAGGATTACTTACCTGTTGCGAATAATCAAAATGCATAGGAATCCTTATTCCAGATGTCTTTGAAAAGAATTTTCCTAATTCAAGATTTGTTGAAATATCAAAAGCACCTACATTATCCTGTGATATTTCTGAAATACTTTTTTCCAAAGTTCCAAAACCTGCTGAGCGATAAGAACCAGATAGGGATAAATCTCCAAGGTCTGCTAAGTTTGTCCTTGCAAATCCTGTTGCAGCCCAGCCAGAGGATTTGTTGAAATCTGTAAGTCGCAATTCATTTATCCAAACCTCAACACTCTTTTCCTGCATATCGTCATTGTCTGTTAGGTATGCCTTCTTTGGATTCCTAACTCCTATCATCATAACCTTAACACTGCTTATGCTTGGTGAGCCTAAAATTGTCACCTTTCTTCCATCCACCATTTCGGAATATGGTAGAAGGGAAGAGATTTTTGTATCCCCAGAACGTATCTTTGCATTTCTGTTTTCCTTAACTTGAACAATCTTCTCCAAGTCTATATCCACATTATTATCTTGTGGCCAAATTAGATTATCTGCTGTTTGCCCCGTATGCCAAGGAGTAAAGGTAAGAGGCAATTCATATTCGTAATAGTTGTTTGTAAAGTCTGCTCCTAAGCGTACAAATAAATTAACATCGCCTTTTTTATATGTATCTTTCTCTAATACTTTTTCTGCATGGACAAACATTTGTAGTTTCTTATATTGTCGCATATCTATGTCAGATGTTTTATATATTGCTCTTGCATCTCCATCTGAAAGATCTGTCACCTTCATACTCAAAGCCTGTTCATTCATTTGTTGGAACGATGTTGAGCTATACATCTTTTCCCTATCTATTCCGGGAGGAAGAACATAAGGTATTGGAGAACGTTTTCCATTTTCTTCAATATTTACAGATGCGACTGTGAATGTTGTATTCTCCTTTTGCGTTCCCGAAGGATACATTCCGGGAGCCAAAAGGTTATCTGTGTATTTTCTCCAATCACCGCTGACCAATTCAAATGTTGCAAAACGTAGAATAACTGGCTCATTGAATCCTCTAAGGAACATTCTCATAAAACGGATTGATTGAAATCCCTCAATAGCACCTACTGTCTTGGAAGGAATACGCACAGGTATTTTAAATTGATACCACTTACAATCGGTATATTCTCCATTTGGAAGAGCAATATTAGTGGCATTTTGAATGTCTGTTATATAATTTTGTCCTATAACCAAACTATTAGGATCTAAATCTATCTCATATTCATAATAATTCTCTGCCTCACTAAGAGTATTGTCTTGATTTATGTCTTCAACATTAGGAAGCGAGGTTTGTTGTGTTGAATATAGTTCATTGGAATTATCAGTTACAGCAGAATTTCCTTCGGAATTATTATAGTATTTATATCTATCGGTTATCTTAACATTATTATTGTCATACATTGTGCTTCTAAAATAACGGAAATCGTCAGCCGAAGCATCTTGGGATAGAATATTATATGCCTCAGGTGTTAATTGCTCTTGTGCTTTAAACAAAAACCTTTCAAAAAAGCTTTGTTCATCAGTTGAACCTAAGCCATCGTAACCTATATCTTGATATTGTCTTGTTGCAGGATCATTATCGAAGGCATTAACTATTGCTTGCAGACGCGGAACTCTTCCCCATATTGTTGTATCAACATCGGTTATATTATTTGAAGAAGGCAATCCATTTTCAAAACTCTTTCTTCCATCTCTTAGAATATCCTCAGATATGTCTCCAATATTAAAATATAGCTTTCCACCTTTTGCATTTTCATTGCCAATAAATGGATCCATTAACCAAAATTCTATATATTCTATGTTTGCAGCCTCAAAATCGGTACTTTCTAACTTCCTCATAACTCCTCCCCATCGCGTATCTGGTCTTTTTAATGAACCATCGGAATTTAATCCGTAGGAATATACCGAAGTAGTATCATAATTATAAGGTCCTCTTTCAGAAGGATAGAAAGCCAAATTAAACTCTCTAATATTTGTTGGTTGTCCTGAGGCTATCTCTTTATTGGGATGAACCTCCCTTTCTAAGATTTGACGAGCATAAGGTTGAGACCTATCATCCTTATTTATGTTTGAAGGAGCAGAAGAACTATAAAATATATCATCAATACTATACCATGCAATCTTAGCACGATTAAATCCATATTCCAATCCAGAGTTTTTTTGTGTTTCGGGAAATAATGCGTTAGCCGAAGCATAGTCCTGAGGCGTTGAAGCCAAATACCAAGACCCTATTGCTCTTAAATCTATGGAGGTTTTCGCTGCCTCAAAGTCGTCAATATAGGAAGTTCCTGTTGAACCTATAACAGATGGATTGCCGGGAATAAAATGTGCAAACTCACCCGTTAGAGATAGGGTTGAAGGAGCATTAGTTGAATAGAAAGGAAGCCAATCTATAAGTTTTGTAATGAAATTAACCTCTTTCCTATAATTGAAATCAAAACCCCAAAGCGTATTACTCATAGGCTCTTCCCCATAATTGACCTTTGAAGTTATTGGACTTTCATGCAAATTCAATAATGTTGCTCCCAATGTTATGTCTTGGCTTATCTCGTATGATGCCCTAAGCCCCATAAGTCTTTTTGTTGTCATAGAAAACATATCTTGACTTTCTGTGGAAACAGTAATTGGAGTTCCAGAGGATAGATATCCTTGATTGATTATCCTAACTCGTCCCATTGCATAATCAACAGTGTAATCCACTCCTTCCATTAATTGTATTCCTCCTGCCATTACCCTAACAGAACCCTGAGGAATATTTGTTCCATTCAAAGATATTTCCGAGCCACCCTCCGATTTATATCTTCCCTCTAAATAATATTTGTTCTTGTCTGGATATTGTTGTGCCTGCGATATTGTTAAAGTGTATAAGGAATCAAAGCAATACTTATCTGCTATATCGTCATCATTTAATATTGAACGCAAATCCTTACCGAAAGGCTCAACATAAGGGAATATAACCAAGCCTCTATCCGAAACAATAGTCCCTCCATTGACAATAGCATTATCAATGAAGTCAAAAACTCCGTCAGGGAAATTGTTTTGTTGATTATCCATCCTATCCCATCCAAATATTTGCAAAAGAGGAACGCCTTTCTTACTTCCTTCATTAAAGTATCCCGTTGGAATACCTTGTTCATCGCCCTGATAAAGCACATTTAGACGAAAGTCTTCCTGCTGTATTTGATATGCTTGTAGGGAATAGATGTTTTTCATCATCAATTTCCACATAGGATTCCTTACATTTAGTGTAGAACTTTTTAGTAGTTTTACCACCAAAGTATTTGGATCATTTATTCCTTCATCGGAAAACTCCCCTACCTGATAGATGGTTGTATCTCCAATTATTTGATAACGGAAGGCAACTGCTAGGACCTGATCGTTTGTTAGGGGTTGGTTTAAGGAAATGAAGCCCAGACGAGAATTAAAATAATATTCCGAAGAATTTAACTTTCTTGCACTTTCAATCTTTTCATAATTTTGACCCGAGACAAAGCCCATTCCTTGCAAAAGAGCACTTACATTATTAATATTACGTATGTTTTCAACATTGACAACGCTCAATAGGTTATTGGAGCGATTTTGATCTGGATAGTACAATCCGCCCGGTTTTTGAATAAAAGGACTTGTTCCATAAGGGGTGACTTCTCCTAAGTCGGCAAAGGCAACAATATTTCTATTCTCATTTACTGCTGCACCAACATTTGTTCGCCAAATCTCTATCTTAATTATGTTTATCTTGGAGTTTATAAGTGGCAAAGAAGCCATAGCATTGTTATAGTTCTCATAGAAATACTGAGCTAAGAAATAATGGCGGTTTGCCTCATACTCATCCGCCTTAATATTAAACTCCCTCATCTCTGCCCCACCTTGAACTGTTACACTGCTTGATTCGGATTTTTGTTGTGAAAAGACAGCATCAACAAATAATTTACCAAACTTCAACTTGGTCTTAACCCCAAAAAGAGTTTGTGAGCCTTGAATTAGTGTTGTGGGAAGTGGAAAGGAAATATTACCTGCCTCTATTACTTGTATTATGTTGTCTTCCTTACCTTCGTATTTCAATTTAAATTCATTTTCAAAAGAAAAGGTTGCACCCGTATTATAGTTTAAGTTAAACGATATTGCCTCTCCTATCTTTGCCGTTGCATTAATTTGAATATTTTCATCAAAGTCAAACCTTGTAACACTCCTTTGGCTTTCTTGTATGGAGAGATCCTGTCTATTGTTATTTACAACCGAGAATATAAGTTCTGCACTTCCAGATGGTCTTATCTCAATTGTTTGCCCTCCAAATATGGTTTCAAATAATTCGGAATTTACCCTAAATTGTGGAATTAGATTATCCAATAATCCCTCATTGGAAGCACTAACCTTTGCAGAGGCAGAGCGATTCTTCCAATAGGAATTAATCATCTTGTCTAAATCATAGTTTTGATACTCTTCAAAGGAAAGAACCCTTTTTTCTATAACTAAATCTCCAACTTTTTTAATTAGGATATACTCATTGTTTTTCTCATCATATTCAATTGTTGTTGTAATATTTGAAGGATCGTTTAGATGTAATGGACTATTTCCTTCCGATCCATAATGAGTACTATCAGGAGGAGAATAAGGAAACTCTATTATAGCCGCATTGCTTCTTAGTGAAAAGAAAAAAGAAAATAAAATAAGCATTAGGAAACCTATTTTTTTGCTGCTATACCTTTGTTTCATTAAATAGAATAAATCTATAATACTTTTAAAGCCTGTTTTATTAATAGTTCAACTCCGGCATCTGGGTTTGAAGAAACTATCTTATCCAAAGCCTTTTCAGCAATCAACCTTCCAAAACCAAGAGTCTGCAAAGCTAATAACGCCTCTTCCTTATTTTTATTGCTCAACTTATTTTTATCTACACTAACAATCTCCATCTTAGATAACTTATCCTTCAATTCCAATACCAACCTCTGTGCTGTCTTTGCTCCAATACCCTTTACTTGTTTAATGGTATTTATATCCTCCTTGCTAATTGCCAAAAGTAATTCGTCACTATCCATAGAAGAAAGTATCATCCTTGCAGTATTTACCCCTATTCCATTTACTAAGATTAGCAAACGAAACAATTGCCTTTCCTTTTCAGAGAAAAACCCAAAGAGTTGTTGAGCATCCTCTCTAACAACAAAATGTGTTAGCAATCTTCCACTTTTCTTTTCCTTAATTTGAGAATAGGTTGTTAGGCTAATTTCCAATCTATAACCCACATTTGATGCGTTAATTACAACAAAAGAAGGGTTAATTGTTTCAAATATTCCATCAATAAATTCGTACATAGTTATATTTTTGTGCTACAAAAGTAAGTATTATTTATTAACTATTTCTATTTTTGCCCCTTGAAAAAGAAAAAAAACGATATAAAATATGTCAGCAATAAATCAAATTGAGCCAAGAAAGGTAACAGTTCATGTGTTACAGGAGATGAAAAACAAGGGTGTAAAAATATCAATGATTACAGCTTATGACTATTCTATGGCAAGGCTTGTGGATAATGCAAAAATAGATGTAATATTGGTAGGAGATTCTGCTGCAAATGTTATGGCTGGTTATCAAACAACACTACCTATAACCTTGGAAGAGATGATTTATCATGCTGCCTCTGTTGTAAGAGCAACAAAAAGGGCATTAGTTGTTGTGGATTTGCCTTTTGGAACCTATCAAGGCAATTCAAAACAAGCATTAGCATCTGCAATAAAGATAATGAAAGAAACAGAGGCTAACGCAGTTAAGTTGGAAGGTGGAGTGGAGATTTCAGAGAGTATTGAAAGGATACTTTCAGCTGGAATACCCGTTGTTGGACATTTGGGACTAACTCCTCAATCTATAAATAAATTTGGCACTTATAGTGTTCGTGCTACTGAAAAACAGGAGGCTGAAAAGCTATTGGAGGATGCCAACTTTTTGCAAAAGGCTGGCTGTTGTGCTATAGTTTTGGAAAAAGTCCCTGCTTTCCTTGCTGAAAAGGTTGCAAAAACCCTAACAATTCCTGTAATTGGCATAGGAGCAGGCTCAAAAGTTGATGGTCAAGTCTTAGTTCTACACGATATGTTGGGTATAACACAAGGTTTTTCCCCTCGTTTTTTGCGTAGATATAACCATTTGGGAGAAGAAATAACAAATTCTGTTAAACAATACATCTCTGATGTTAAAAATAAAACCTTCCCTAACGAAGAAGAACAATATTAATCGGAAGCCGATTGCTGTTTTTCCTAACGGAAGTCTGGTATTATTATTAAAAACTCTATTTTTTGCTAAAAAAATCGCTGTTTTACCCGTAACGGACATTTATTTTCCTAACAGATAAAAAAACAACCATATTCCCGACCGCCAAACGGCATTTATTTACCTATCGGATTAAAAAAAAAACAACCATACTTCCGACCACTAAAACGCTGTTTTAATTTATTAAAACGAAGAAATAATTTACTAAAACCTCGTTTTAATTTTCTAAAACGAAGATTTATTCAAGTATAATAAACTAATAATGAAGCGATTATTTTGTAAATATAAAGAAAAATAAAATTTGGGGGAAATATTATGCTTTTGCCCTTAAAGAAACTTTGTTTCGGCAAAGATATAAAATTATTTTCAAAAATGCAAACAGGAAATTTAAGTTTTGAAATTTTGAATTTAACATTTGAAGCAAAAAATGTTAAATATTTTTTGGAAATACATTTTTCATATACCTTAAACAATGGTATTCATTCCTTTGTAAAATTAATATTATACGCAAATAATGCTAATTTATTTAAAAAACAATACGGACAAAGGGATAAATCCCCTTATTATTGGTTATTTTATGTAATTTCCTTTGTTTTTTTCCCTACTGCCGTTAGGAAAAATAAAGGTCGGTTGCCGACCAGACTTCCGTTAGGACGACTAAATGCCACTTGGTGGCTGCTGACAGAACTAATAAATTCTTTTATGGATAATATTTCCTATTCTTTTTGCAATAAAGTAGGGTATTAATTTGTAGAGAGAAAATAAAAACTTATTATTTCTAATATTTCTTTCTTTTTTATTGGAAGACCAGTATAGTTGAATTTCTTCTGCTTTAAAATGTTTTTTATATTTATAAACTGAACTATTCTTAGTAGTTCTTGAAAGGGAATATGTATTTGCACCATTTTCTTTTGAATAAATTATCATTGAATTGTGCAAAGCGTAGGATGGATAAAAGTGATTGAAAGAGGAAAGTGTTGCAAAAAATTCATTTTCAAAAAACTTTTCACTTATAATATTTAGTGTTGCCCCACCAATTGGCTTATTGTTGTAGTATGCAACAAAGAGTTTTGTGCAATTTGTTTTAATTAGTTTTTCTATATGCTTTATACTTACAAAAGGAACTCCCTTTTTGTGCATTCTTTTTGAATAAACCTTGTAGAAATCCCTTAAAAGAGAAGGACTCTCTCCATAAATTACTCTTACATTATTTGAAATGGATTTATTTACCTTTCGTTTAACATTTGATGGATACTTGTAAGAAAGGGGAGAAATTGTAAAAATAACCTTATCGGTGTAGGAAAAATTGGAATGGGGAGAAGTATCTCGTATCTCATAATTTTTTGGGAGAGTTTCTATATCATAGTTTAAAGGAGAGGTTTCCACAATGCCCTGACAAAAATATGGAAGAGAAATCATTTTTCCCTTCGCTTTTACCATTAATAGTGCTGAATAAGGATTATTATTATAAGGAAATTTAACCCTATAAACCTTCTTATTTGTTACGCTTTGGAAATTTTCTATAAACTTTGTAGCGTTAATTATCTCTATCATTCAAATTTTTAGTTTTTGAATGGGTGTTTTACTGCCTCTAAAAGGCAGAGAGGATGGTAGTCTCCCTTTAATCCTATGGGCTGTTGGTTTCTTATATCATGTACAATTTCTATACATCTACGAGCATCTTCCAAAGAGAATCCTTCGCCTTTAAGAATTTTCTCATAGCTCTTAGTGTGTAATTCGGTGAAACCTTCACTAAATTCTATTTCTTCATTATCAACCTCTATCTTTCTGTAAGTTCTCTTGCCTTGATTTTTTGCTTCCAAAGGAAGAGTCTCTTGATTTATGCTTAAAAAGTAACGAACTCTTGCCTTTTCAAATTCAAGAAAACCTCCCACTCTATCGTGTTGGGAGATATGAACTATGTTTTTCTTAACCTTTCCAAATATCCAAGAAAGCATATCGTAGAAATGTACTCCAATATTTGTTGCAACACCACCTGATTTTTCAACATTTCCTTTCCACGAAGTATAGTACCAAGTTCCTCGAGAGGTGATATAAGTTAAATCAACATCGTATATTTTGTCCTTAGGTGCAGAATCTATTTTGTTTTTCCATTGAATTATGGCAGGATGTAATCGTAATTGGAGTATGGTATTTACCTTTTTTGAGGTTTCTTTCTCAATTATCTGCAAGGCATCAATATTCCATGGGTTTAAAACCAAAGGTTTTTCACATATAACATCTGCATTTACTCTTAAACCAAAGCGAATATGTGAATCGTGAAGGTAATTTGGAGTACATACAGAGACATAATCCAACTTCCTATCCGTATGTTTTATCTTTTCAACAAAGCGATCGAATCTTTCAAATTCTGTATAAAAAGAACACATTGGAAAATAACTATCCATTATACCAACAGTATCACTCTTATCTAATGCCACAATAAGATTGTTATTTGTGTCTTTTATTGCTTTTAAATGGCGTGGTGCAATATAACCTGCAACACCTATTATGCCAAAATTTTTCATTTATATTTCTTATCTTAAAAAATTACTTTATTCTTACTACTTTACCATCTATTAATTGGTATTCTTGCTTTGATTCTTCACATATTGCAAAGCCTTCTTTGTTAAAATTTAGTCTATGTCCATATTCTCCAACATACCCTATTACTTTTGCAGGATTTCCTACAACCAATGCATAATCATCTACATCTTTTGTCACAACGGCTCCTGCTCCTATCATTGCATATTTGCCAATATTGTATCCGCAAACAATTGTTGCATTTGCTCCTATTGAAGCACCTTTGCTTATAATTGTCTTTCTATACTCATCTTTTCTAACTATTGCAGAGCGGGGATTTATTACGTTGGTAAAAACACAAGAAGGACCTAAGAAAACATCGTCTTGGCATATAACACCTGTATAAATTGAGACATTGTTTTGCACCTTTACATTATTTCCTAAGACAACATCGGGAGATATAACCACATTTTGTCCTATATTACATCTCTCTCCAAGAGAGCATCCCTTCATTATATGAGAAAAATGCCATATTTTTGAATCTTTACCTATAAGACTTCCTTCATCTATAATTGCTGTTGGATGTGCAAAATAAATCATATATTTATGCTTTTTTAGCAGTTAAAAAACTTAATTGATTGACTGCAAAGATAAAAATTATTTCAATAGTTCTTTTATACTGAAAAATAATAACTATTTTTGCACGTTTTACTTTTCTATATATCAATTATGCTTTCATATATAAAAGTATAGTAAAAACAAATTAATAAGAACTTACAAAATAACTATGGTTTATGTAATATATATAAGGTATAGTTTAATTAGAATTAATA
Source organism: Bacteroidales bacterium (assembly GCA_031262295.1). GTDB lineage: Bacteria > Bacteroidota > Bacteroidia > Bacteroidales > P3 > UBA10566. The sequence goes on from JAISIA010000034.1 coordinate 23,958, forward strand.
ATAACTTAAAAAAATTAGTAAGATATGAAAAAGTTAGTTTTATCATTACTCCTTGTTTGTGGAGTTTCTTTTGGAGTTTTGGCACAAAATAACACACCAAAACAAGAACAAGCAAAGCAAGTAGGCACACAAGCGGTGATTACTTTTGATAATTTGGAACATGATTATGGCGAAGTTGCAAGAAATGGCAATGGAGAGACACTCTTTACTTATAAAAATACAGGTAAGGCTCCTTTGGTTTTGTCAAATGTTCGTTCTTCTTGTGGTTGTACAGTCCCTTCTTGGTCAAAAGAACCTTTAATGCCAGGACAATCTGCAAGCATTAAGGTAAGATACAATACTGCAAATGCAGGACCAATCAACAAATCAATAACTGTGGAATCAAATGCCTCTAATCCAAGAGTAGTATTAAAGATTAAAGGAAGGGTATTAGATACTCCTAAGAATTAATTTCTACATAAAAAAAGAATAAAGTAAAAAAGTAATAATAAATAAAATATATTTTAAATTATGCCTAAAATATCGCACAAAGGTGAGATTATTCCCGCCTCTGCAATAAGAAAACTTGTGCCCTTTGCTGATGCGGCAAAAGAAAGAGGAGTTAAGGTTTATCATTTAAATATTGGACAACCCGATATTTTAACTCCAAAAGGAGCATTAGACGTTTTGAGAAACGCTTCTATGCCTGTGGTTGAATATACCAACTCTGCGGGAAATCTAACTTACAGAAAGAAGTTGGCAGAGTACTATCAGAAAAACAGAATCAACGTTACGCACGAAGATATTATAGTTACAACAGGTGGTTCTGAGGCTCTACAATTTGCATTTCAAATTTGTTTAAACGATGGTGAAGAAATTCTAATACCAGAACCATACTATACAAACTATAATTCCTTTGCAATACAAAGCAATGTCGTTGTTAAAACCATTCATTCTTCAATAGAAGATGGCTTTGCATTGCCACCAATAGAAGAGTTTGAAAAGGCAATTACAAGCAAAACCAAAGCAATTATGGTTTGTAATCCAAATAACCCAACAGGATATCTTTATTCTCAAAAAGAAATTGAAGTGTTAGGACTTTTGGCAAAGAAGTATGACCTTTACCTTATCGCCGATGAGGTTTATAGAGAATTTTGTTATGATGGAATGCAACATCATTCTGTTATGGAATTAAAAGGATTGGAAGATAACGTTATCTTAGTTGATTCCGTCTCTAAGCGATATAGTGCATGCGGAGCAAGAATTGGATGCATCGTAAGTAAGAACAAAAAAGTAATGTCTGCTGCAATGCGTATGGCACAAGCTCGTTTATGTCCTCCATATTTTGGACAAATATTCTCAGAGGCTGCAATAGATACTCCTCAATCCTATTTTGAAGAAGTAAATAAAGAGTATGACCTTAGGCGTAAGGTTATGGTTGAATTGGTAAATAAGATAGAAGGATGCTATTGTCCTACTCCAAAGGGAGCTTTCTACACAATGATTCAAATGCCAATAGATGATAGTGACAAATTTTGTCAATGGCTATTGGAAGATTTCTCATATCAAGGAGCAACTGTAATGTTAGCACCTGCCACAGGCTTTTATTCCACACCTGAAAAAGGGAAAAAACAAGCTCGTATTGCATACTGCCTTTGTGTAGAAGACATAAAAGCAGCAGTCAAATGCTTGGAAGAAGGCTTAAAGGTTTATCCCGGTAGAGAAAAATAAAAACATAATAATTTAAAATGAATAAAGAGATAACAAAATGTTTAATTATTGGCTCTGGACCTGCTGGTTTTACAGCTGCTATATATGCATCCAGAGCCAATTTATCTCCTATTTTAATTGAGGGTATTCAACCCGGAGGTCAATTAACAATAACAACAGATATAGAAAACTTCCCCGGCTATCCCCAAGGCGTAAGTGGAGTTAAGATGATGGACGATTTTAAAGAGCAAGCTCTACGTTTTGGAACAGAAATTCGCCAAGATATAGTAACGGAGGCATTTCTTCAAGAGTACCCTTTTAGAATAATAACCGAAAATAAAAAAGAATATATTGCCGAAACCCTAATAATAGCAACAGGAGCCTCAGCTCGGTGGTTGGGATTAGAGAGTGAGGAAAAATTTAAGGGCATGGGCGTAAGCGCTTGTGCAACTTGCGATGGCTTTTTCTACAAAAACCAAGTTGTAGGTGTTGTAGGTGGAGGCGATACTGCTTGTGAAGAGGCTATGTATTTAACAAATATATGCAAGAAAGTCTTTATGTTTGTTCGTAGAGATGAGCTTCGTGCTTCAAAAGTTATGCAAAGGAGGGTTAAAACTAATGAAAAAATTGAGATAATTTGGAACAATAAACCCATAGAAATATTAGGAGACGAAAGCGGAGTAACAGGTGTAAGGTTAGAAAACACCAAGACCCAAGAGATAACTCAAAAGGAAATTACAGGAATATTCCTTGCAATTGGACATCACCCTAATTCCGATATATTCCAATGCAGTATTGAAACAGACAATAATGGATATATCATCACAAGACATGGAACAAGTAAAACAAATATTGATGGCGTCTTTGCAGCAGGAGATGTTCAAGATAGTATGTATCGTCAAGCAATAACGGCAGCTGCAAGTGGATGTAAGGCAGCCTTAGATGCAGAACGATTTTTAAGTAATAAACACCAATAAAATATTGAAAGGTTTCTATTGTATTCTAATATGCTTTCTTTCAACTATACCTTCCTTTTCCCAAGATAGTATAGTAAGGGATAGAGATTTGAAAATAGATACCTCTTTTTTTTATACTAAATATACAACTATTCCTCTTAGCAATCTACCTCTAAAAAGAATAGACACAAACTACTTAAATTCTGTAGTAATTAACCCTATTCTAAGAAATAATACAACATTCTACCAACAGCTTTCCACAGAAGGCTCACCCCATAAACCCATATTATTTAACTTAAATAAAGGACTAAATTTTTCCTATCAAGAAAACTTATTTGAACAACTTTGGTTTAATAGAGAAAACATAAGGTTCTATAATGTATATAAGCCATATTCAGTCCTAAAATATTCCTATGCACTTAATGGTTCAAGGAATTTTTCGGTAGTTCATGCACAAAATGTATATAAAGATCTGCATATAGGTTTGCAATATGATGTAAATTACACCACAGGTTCCTTTGATAAGAGTCAGGTAAAGAACCAATTTTTCAATGCAACGGCAAGATATAAAAGTCCTAATAAGAAATACGAAGGCTATTTGGGCGTAATAAGAAATAGAGCCTTAGAGGATGAAAGCGGAGGCTTAAAGTCAGATTCCTCCTTTCAAGTAAAGGAGTATTCTTCCTTTGATGCCTACCCAACAAATCTAACTATGGCATCTTCTAAATGGAAGAGTTTTGATGTTGTTCTTACTCAAAAATACAATATTTTCAAGGTGTCAGACTCAAATAGAACAATTCTTAACTCCATACACCTTCAACACGACCTTTCATATACCTCTTCCCATAAAATATACACCGACTATAATCTTGCAGATGCTTTCTATACCAACATATTTTTTGACTCCTTGCAAACCAAAGACTCAACAACAAACAAACGATTGGAAAACTCCATAGCATTAAAAAACAATTTCCTTATCCCTTTTGCTATTGGAATAAAACATTCTTGGCTATATTTTGCAGACACATTAAATAGTGAAAACTCCAACAACTTTACTCCTTTCTTTAACTTGGGATTAAACATAGATAAATTCATCATAAACTTCTTTGGAGAAGGTGTTTTCTCAAAAGAAAGATATAATAAGGACTATGCCTTAGGAGGAAATGTTTTTTGGAAAAACCTTTATGCTGAAATAGAACTAAAAAGCCAAAGCCCCCAATACTTTTTTACCCACTATGCCTCCAATAATTTCTTATGGGAAAAGACACTCAATAAGATAAAATCCCTAAGAATTAACGCTGGAGGGAATATAAAAGAATATGTAAAATTCAATTTGGGATATTTCAATATTGATAATTACACATATATATCAGAAGAGCTTTCACCAAAACAACACTCAAAAAGAATAAATATACTAAACGCCTCCATATATCACAGATATAATATAGGACTATTCCTATTTGAAGGAATTGCTTCTTTACAAAAAGTCCTTAACTCCTCACCAATAAACCTTCCTATTTTTCAAGCAAAACAAACATTTGCAATAAATTTCAATATGTTTTCAAAGAAATTGAATACCACAATAGGCATTGTTCTTCGCTATAACACTCTTTACTATGCCGACAAATATATCCCTGCCTTAGGCTCTTTTGCTTTCCAAAACGAAAAACAAATAGGCGACTACCTCTTTTGCGACATTTTTATAAATGCACGCTTGCAGAAAGTTGATCTTTTCCTCGTTCTAATGCACCCTTATGCAGGATTATTCAATCAAAACTACTACAATTCTCCACACTATCCCGCAGAAAATCTAAACCTTCGCTTAGGTGTCACATGGCGTTTCTTCGATTAGTCGGCAACCGACCTTTACTTTTCCTAACGGAAGTCTGGTTTTATTGTTAAAATCTCTATACCGACAGAATAAATAAAAGCCGCTTGGCGGTCGGAAGTCTGGTTGTACAATTATAATCTTTAATCCGATAATATATATCCTTAATCCGATATGGCAAAAAAATGGCATTTTTTGGTCGGAAGTCTGATTGTCAGTTATATATCCTTAATTTGACAAAAAAATATTAGCCGCTTGGCATAAAGAAGTCGGGATTTTCTTCTTATATATTTATAGTTGTATTTATATGTTAATAATAGGAATAGGTATAATTTGCTTTAAGTTTTATTTAATAAGCTAAAAATTTTTAACAAGAATTTGATGAAATGTTAAATTTGAAGTCTAAAAACCGAATTTTGACATTTGTTTTTTTGAAATCTTTTTTGTATCTTTGCCGAAACAAAGTTTCCTTCTTAGGCAAAAAACATAATATTTTTCCCCAATTTTATTTTCATTTTTGATTAAAAGATAATAGGCTTACTATTAGCATATTATCTCTAACTAAATCTTCGTTTTAGAAAATTAAAACCTTGTTTTAGAAAATTATTTCTTCGTTTTATTTTACTAAAACGCTGTTTTAATTTGATATTTCTTCGTTTTATTTCGACAAAATAAGAAAATAGGGTTTTTTAATAAAATATAGGATAAATCATATTGATAATTAGTAATTTAAAAATTTTAACAAATTTTGGTGTTCTAAAATTTGAAATTTGGGCAAAATGTTAAAAATTCTCAAATTCTTGTCATTTCATTAAAAAAAGTGTTAAAAATGGGGGTAAAAAGCAAGGTTGAAATGTTAAAAATTTTATAAAAATTGACTTTTTTTTATTGAATAAATTCTATACATATAGCAATATTTTTTAGTTTTTTTCGTTATTTGATTAGTTGTGTGAGCTTATAATTAGCTTTTTTTATTACCTTTGCACGCTATTTTAAATTAAAAACTTATATGTTAAAAGGAAAAAACTTTATAATTCTATTATTTTTGTTTGTTGGGCTTTATTCAACAAACCTATTTTCTCAATCCACTCAAAGAAAACCTTCACAAAACAAATTATCTTCCGTTATTGGAAGGGTAATTGATGAGGATAGCAAAGAGGCTCTACTATATGTCAATGTCGTTTTATTAAATCCAAAGGATTCTTCCTTAGTCTCTGGTGGCACAACCGATGAAGAAGGACGTTTTTCCTTCCAAAGCAAGAGTGGAAACTTTATAATGCGTTTAACATATATGGGTTATAAAACATTATATAGAAAATTGGAAGTTAAGACTCCTAATGTTGATTTAGGAGATATAGGGATGAAAAATTCTGCAACCTCACTGGGTGCAGTCCAAGTTACAGCTCAAAGGTCTATGGTTGAATATAAATTGGACAAAAGGGTTATAAATGTGGATCAAAACATTGTTGTGGCAGGAGGAGATGCAACAGATGTTTTGCAAACCCTTCCTTCTGTTTCTGTTGATGAAGATGGTAATGTGACTTTTAGAGGAAATTCAAATGTAAAGGTATTAGTTGATGGAAAACCTTCTGAACTATTGGGAAGCGATCTTGCAAGTGTATTGCAACAAATCCCTGCCTCAACAATTGAAAGTGTTGAAGAAATAACAAATCCTTCTGCAAAATACGACCCCGAAGGTATGAGTGGGATTATCAATATTAAATTAAAGGAAAAGGGAAATAGGGGTTTTAATGGTAATTTCTCCGTTAGTGCTGGCTCTGCTACACAAAAACTATTACCAAGAAGCAATGCCTCTGTGGCACTAAACTACTCTACTAAGAAATTTGCAATCTATGGTCAAGGAAATGTTCGTTATAGGAATAGGTCAAACAATAGTAGTTCAATAAAAACTTTGTTTTCGCATGATACAAGCATTTTTAGCAATATAATTTATTCAAAACGTGGAGGAGAAAATCAAAGTATTAGTGGAGGAATAAAAGTTGGAGCTGACTGGTATATAAACAAACAAAACACAATTACCCTCTCTTATGGGGGAAATCTCAATGGAAGTTTGAGTGATTATGATTGGATTGACAATAAAGATCTTTGGCTTCAAAATAGTCCAAAGTCAGTTACGGAAAAAGATACAGGAGGAAGGAATGGTCAATTCCACAATATAAATCTTAACTATACAAAACTCTTTGATAGAAAGGGGCAAGAATTAACCTTAGATGCAACATATAATATCGGTAATTTCTCTTCTTGGGAAAAACAAACTATGGATTATGACTTTATTGCAGATACTCGTAAGAAGGATGAAAGCAGTAGTAGTTTTAATCGTGCTGTTGCAACCCTAAATTATGTACATCCTTTCTCTGAAAAGGCTCAATTGGAGGCAGGATATAATCTAAATTATTCCTTTGGAAAGTCCTTTCAAGACTACTTTTTAGATGGTAACTCTGAGAGAAATGAAGATATGAGCTATACTTATGAAAATACTGAGCAGATTCATGCAATTTATGCAACCTTTGGATACAACTTTAATGAGGCTTTATCCGCACAAGCTGGGCTTAGAGGTGAGTTATTTAAGAGTAATGGAACTCAAACTATGATAAACAAAACACCAAAATCTTTTGACCAAACCTACCGTTCTCTATATCCAACCCTACATCTTTCATATAAACTAACAAAGATACAATCCATGCAATTGAGTTATTCTCGCAGGGTTAATCGTCCAAGAGGTTTTGAATTATTACCTACTGTTGATTTATCCAATCCTGAAAGCATTCGTTTGGGTAATCCAAATCTTAAACCAGAATATACAGATGCATACGAATTGGGTTATTCCATAATATTGCCTAAAACAACAATATTTGCATCTGCATATTATCGTCAAACAAATGATAGAATATCTTGGTTTAATTTTCTTTGGAATAGAGAAAATGCAATAAATTATGGTTTTGATTGGGCTTTAAGCATAGCAGGAGATCAAATTGATTTGGGAAAGCTTGCAATGACTTCTATGAATATAACCAAAAGTTACAACTATGGTTTGGAAATAATAATTGATCAACATATAACAAATTGGTGGGAATTGAATTTAAGTGGTAATTTATTTGGAAATTACACCGATGGTTCAGCTCTTGGTGCCTCAGAGGTTAATTCTTTCAATTGGGATTTAAAGCTAACCTCAACTATGAAGTTGAAAAATGATTGGAATATTCAGCTTTCAGGACAATATCAAGCACCAAGAACAACAATACAAGGAGATAGTAAGGCTATGTATTTTGCAGATATTGCAATTAGAAAGTCTATTTTGAATAAGAAAGGTAGCTTAGCATTGCGTTTTAGTGATATTTTCAACACTCGTAAAAGAGCAAATCGTACCCTAACTGAGGATTATTTCAACTACAATATTAGAAAACCATATAGCCAGAGCTTTATTATAACATTCTCCTACCGCTTTGGGGAAACTAATCATCAACAAGAGGCTAAAAAACGTAAGCAACCAAATAATGAAAGCTCCATTATGGAGAATGGAGAGTACGAAGAATAGTATGATATTGAGTAAATCTGATACTAAGATATATGTTTTTGGCAGTATTTTTATTGCAATATGTCTTATTTGTCAAATTTTCCCTCCACTATTTGTTTTAGATTCTACAACAATGAAGCACTATATTTTTGCATTAGCAAATCTTAGTGCAATAGTTTTTATTCTCTACTATATAATATCTTTGAAAGAAAAGATTCCAAGTTACATTTTTAAAAATAGTATAAGCTATCTATGGCTATTACTCCTTCTTATAATGCTACTTTCCTTCTTTCAGGCTATGAATATTCCTGAAAGTATTGTAACAATAAATAGATGGGTAATAATTTATCTAATGTTTCTCTACATTACATTATTCTTAGTAAAGAAGCCTTCGCTGTTTAATCTAATCCTAACTTTGACACTAATCATTAGTATAATTAATATACTTTGGTGTATAATTGCCTACTATTATGTAGGAGCAAATTATAATCCAAGAAAAAATCTATATATAAACGGATTTTATGGAAATAAGAATATATTTGCTGTTGCCATTCTATTTAAATTGCCATTTCTATATTATATTTCCATTTTTAGAAGGGGTATAAAAAGATATTTGTCTTGGTTTTTAATATTTGGACTAACATTTTGTTTGGTTATTTTAAGTGCAAGAGCAAGTTTCATTGGGCTTATATTTCAATTAATATTATTGTCTTGTTTTATAATATTATTTTTTAAAGGGAAAAAACGTATTCTCTTTTCTTTCATAGTTGTCATTTTTGCAATTTTTGGATTTATTTCTGGAGATTGGTTTATAAAATACAACTTTAATAGGTATGGAAAAAAGAGTGAGGCAACAAAGATCTATCATTTAAAGGAAGATTCTTATGCTCTTTCAACACGATTTAAATCAATTGAAGAAAGAAATAGTAAGGGCAGGTTGAAAATATGGAGGAATACTATAAGCATAATTAAGGATAAACCACTCTTAGGTTATGGAATAGGCAATCACAAATTAGCAATAATGAGGGTTGAAACCCCACAAAAGGCAAACTATATTGTAAGTGACCATGCACATAATGACTTTTTGGAAATTTTTTCTGAATTGGGAATTTTTGGATTACTTGTTTATATATCCCTATTTGCTGCATCCCTTATTATGGTAATAAAGACTTTGAGAAGGAAAAACATATCCCTGCATAATAAATTCATATCTTTTATTGGCTTATTGCTTGTTATAACCTATATGAACGATGCAATGTTCAACTTTCCTGCTGATAGGGCAGATTGCCAACTATATTTGGCTTTGGCATTTTCTCTTATAGTCCTAATATATTATAAAAACAATTCAAAGGAAACAAGGGCTTCAACAAAGAAAGTCGTGTTTTTCGTTATTGCTTTTCTTACAATACCAATAACAACAATTGAAAGTATGCACTATATGTCTTCAATATTGCAAAAGGCAAAGATACTTCAAACAAATGGAAGTAAGAGAATAACTCTTACGGCACAAGAGTGGGACAAACTATTTCCTCCTATTCCAAATATAGATGAAAATGCTAACCCCATTGCATTAACGAAAGGGATGCGTTATGATGCGGAAAAAAATTGGCGAAAGGCTATTGACGTTATAATAAATGATAATTCCAATCCTTATCTTTCTTTGAAAGAGTATCGTCTTTCCAACTATTACAACAAATTAAATATGTATGATAGTGCATTATATTGGGCAAATCGTACAATAAAATTAAAGCCTCTTTGTTATGAACCTGTAAGAACAATATACAGGGTTTTAATTGCAAAGAATAATTTTATTGAGGCGGATAAACAAATCACCTCTTTCATCAATAAATACCCCTTTGAAGAAAACGCATACTTGGATTTGGCTAATGTAAAAGAAAAACTTTATAACCCTGATTCTGCAATAAAGGTTTTAATTTCTGCCAAAACACATATTCCTCTTAGCAAAAAAATTGATGAAAAACTAAAAAATCTTCAAGGAAAAGCCTCAAAAAATTAAAAAAAACGCTTTTTTCTTTGCATTAATATAATTTATTGTATTTTTGCAAGGTTAAAATAAATAAATTGTCAAACAAATTAAAGCCTTTTTAAGATGAAAAAAGCATTGTTTTTATTAGCTGTTGCTGGAATATTTGCAGCATGTGGAGGAAAAACTGAAACTCCAACAGAAACTGCAACTGAAACTCCAATGGAAGAAACTGTTTTAACAGAAACTCCAACAGAAACTCCAGCTGAAACTCCAGCTATGTAATTTTTTGCAGATTAATCTGTAAAAATGCAAAGAAAAATAGCAGTCCCAAATCCTGAGACTGCTTTTTTATTTGTCGGCAACCGACCTTTACTTTTCCTAACGGAAGTTTGGTTTATGATAATTCAACAAAATTAAATCTTCGTTTTTTTATTAAATCTTCTTATATTTATTAAATAATTACTCTAATTTATTTTGAGGATAATACATTTATTAATACCTTTGCAATCTTATTTATATTTTAGGATGAAACGTATAATTTATTTGACACTTTTTTTTATCTCCATTACATTATTTTCTAATGGAGCTTTTGCTGTTGTTGCCAATCCAAAGGCAATTGAAGTAAGGCAATCCGATAAAACAATTCTTTCCATCTTTCTAAAAGGAGATGAGAAATTTTCTTGGGCAAAAACCATTGATGGTTATACATTGCTAAAAGCAAAAAATGGAGATTTCGTCTATGCAATATCAGATAATAAACAAGGAATTTTGCCTTCTGATATCATAGCTCACAATCCAGAAAACAGGGATGAAAGAGAGAAAAACTTCCTAAGAAATACCTCTAAGGAGCTTTTCTTTTCCAAAGATCAGATTTCCTACCTTAAAAGTTTATGGGATTTTAAGCAGAGTGAAGAATTTAAAGAAAAACTTTCCTTAGCTAAGGATGCAAATACTCAATTGAAGATTCTTGTTCTTTTGGCTGATTTCCCCGATAAGCCATTTACGTATAATGCAACCGATTTTGACAATCTTTTTAATCAGGTTGGATATAGTGAAAATGGCAATGAGGGAAGTGTAAAGGACTATTTTAAGGCTTCAACATTTAATAATGTTGATCTTATTTCTGGGGTTTATGGTCCCTATACTTCAAGTGCAGGTTATGCTTCCTACGGACAAGATATTGCAGGTAATAATGGAGCGAGGAATCTTTTGGAAGAGGTAATTGTTTTGGCAGATAATGATGTTGATTTTAGTGAATATACCAATGGAACTCAATATGTCTCCTGCGTTTTTATGATTTTTGCTGGCTGTGCTGCATCAAGTGGTGAGCCAGATGCAATATGGCCTCATAGAAGTGCAATATACCCTCCTCTATTAAAGGATGGTGTCTATATTTACGACTATGGCTGTGCCTCAGAGCTTGAAGGAACTTCTTATTATGGAGCTAACCCACCAAAAATTGGTACAGTTTGTCATGAATTTTCTCATGTTTTGGGCTTGGAAGATACTTATGACACCGACTACGAATTAAACGGTTCGGCTACAACTTCCGATTCTTGGGATGTTATGTCAAGTGGAAGCTATAATAATGGAGGAAGAACACCTTGTTTGTGGTCTGCCTATCAGAGATCGCAGGTTGGATTTCTAACATTAGTTGAATTGAGCGGTTCGGGTAATAAAACACTACCAGAATTGTCAGAAAACAATGTTGCTTTTAAGATTACATATAATAATAATGAGTTTTTAGTATTTGAAAATCGTCAGCAAAAGGGATGGGATGCCTTCCTTCCCGGTCACGGAATGCTGATTACACATATTGATAAGACAGTTCCGGGATTCAATAGCAACTGTGCCAATTGTAATCCTCAATATATGGGAATAAACTTGCTTGAAGCAAGTCCTTTCAATGTTTATAATAGGGCATCAAATCCTTTTCCGGGAACATCAAATAATACATCTTTCACTGACAATACCAACCCTAATAGCCTTTCAAATGATGGAACCCCAATCAATAAGCCTATAAACAATATACGAGAAAATAATCAAACAAAGAACATATCTTTCGATTTTGGAACCATTCCGCAGAATGCCCCTAAGGCAATAACAAATTCAATTACTCGTCTTACCTTTGACACCATTTATGTTAGCGTTACAACTTCTCAAACAACAGATCCAATAGTTGAAAAAGGTGTAATCTATTCAACAAATTCCAATCCTACATTCCAAGATAATAAGGTTATTTCTTCTAATAGTGCCTCTTCATTTATTTGTTCTATAACAAATATTCTTCCTTCTACAACATATTATGTTAGAGCTTATGTAAAGAATAATTATAATGTTTATTACTATGGAGAAATTATAAAAGTTACCTCTCCATGTCCTTCAATTAATACCTTCCCTTTTGAAGAATCATTTGAAGAAAATGTTTTTCAATGTTGGAGTGAAGAAGGTAATAGATATGTTTCCAACACTTGGAAAATAAAAGATACTCTTTTTGCAAACTCAATCTTTATTGCAGAGGACGGATATAAGTTTATTGGCATTTCAAATAGGTATCTAAGTGGTCAAGATCGCAAATTGATTTCTCCTATACTAAATCTTTCACTTCTTTCTACTCCTTATCTAAAGTTTAATTACCTTATTCCACAAAGAGGAAACTACTTAGATGAGTTAAAAGTATTGTATAGGGTATCCTCTTTGGATAATTGGCAGGAGTTAAAAACAATAACAGGAAACACAAATCAATGGGAAACGGATTCAATATTGCTTCCTAATAAAACAAATACCTATCAAATAGCCTTCCAATCCCTGTTATATGGTGGCTATGGTGTAAATATAGATAACGTTATTGTCTCTGAGGCAAATTCTCTTGCCTATTGTCAAAGCTCAACTTTAAGTGTGGATAACATTACTGACGTTTCGGTTAATGTTTCTTTCAATGTAAGCAGTTCAGGCTACACTCCACTTATAGAAAAAGGCGTTGTATATTCCACAACCCCTAATCCAACAATTGAAGATAGCTATATTTCTGCATTAAACAATAATTTAGGGGATGCTTCTTTGAATATTTCTTCCTTAGAACCTAATACCACATACTATTTTCGCTCTTATGCAAAAAATCAAGGGCTTTTATCTTATGGAAATACTCTAATTGCAACAACAAAATGTCAAAGAGTTGAAGAATTTCCTCATAATTTCTATGCAGAAGATATAGATAGTAATTGTTTTGATAAGGGAGAGTCTTGGTTTTTGACCTCTTTGAATGGAAATATCCTTCCTTTTGAAGGAGAAAACTTCTTTGCATTTAAGCCAAATGTTTCCTCTTCTTCAAAATTGATTGTTCCTCTAATGAATCTTCAAGAGCATCAAGAAGCAAAACTTATATTCTACTATAATAAACCAAGTAGTGCAAATACATTAAAAATATATTATAGAATATCATTACAAGATTCTTGGCATTTATTAGAAACTTTTACTAATGAAACCTCTTCTTGGGTTAAGGATTCTGTTTCTTTGACTAATCCTTCTAATGATTATTATATTGCCTTTGAAGGAATATCTAATGGTGGTGAAGGAATATTTTTAGATAATATAGAGGTAAGTGCCATTAAACAAACTCCAACAATTCTCTCCTTAGGAGCAGAACTTTTAACCTATAATAGTGTATTGGTAAGAGGAGATTTAATTTCCGCAGGATATAGTCCAATTATTCAAAAAGGAGTTTGCTATACTTCCAATTCCTCTCTTCCAACAATAGATGATCAAAAAGTTATTTCTTCAACAAACAATTTGGGAGAGTTTTCCTTGATTGCAGAAAACCTAAACGAACAAACCACATATACTTTTAGAGTTTTTGCAAAAAATAGTTTCGGAGTAGTTTATGGAAATGCTTTTTCCATAACAACACCTCCTACTCCTATTTTTAATAATTCAATTATTGGAGATCAAAGACTTTGTTTTAATAGTGTTTCTACCACAATTGAAGGCTTGCTTCCAAGCGGTGGAAATGGACATTATAAGTATTCTTGGCTTAAAAGTCAAGATAGCATAGTTTGGACAAATGCTCCAGAGGATACACTCCAAAATTTCGTTCCTTTTAGAGTGCAACAAAGTGAATACTTCAAACGAGTTGTTTCTTCAGGAGTTGTTTCTGACACAAGTAATGTTGCATTTATAAAGGTATATGAAAGAACAAGAGCAGGAAATGTTTTCAGAGAACAAGACACTGTTTCTTTTGGCGATAGTGTAAAAATGGAATTAAGGGCATCTATGGGGGATAGCCTTGTTTGGGAAAGAAGACTTTTGGAATATTCTTGGGAAGAATTATCTTACGGAGTAAATGATAAACATCTAATAGATGTTCCTGAAAATAGCGGACTTTATTTCTATAGGGTAAGGGTTAGAAATGGAGTATGTAGTGAAGAAATCTCTGGTGAGGATTATACTTATGTAAAACAAAAAATAGGATTTTCTGATATAGATAATGATATAAATAATGATATAACTATATCTCCTAATCCATCTAATGGTAAGATAAATATCAATTTTAAAGGAAAAAATTCCTTCCTTTGCAATATAAGTTTATTTAATATTGAGGGAAAGAAGATAAAAGATAAAAATAATGTAGGAATACTTAGTGGAGATAACTATTTTGATTTTTCTCCTCTAATAGATGGTTCTTATATTTTATTGATAGAAAACAATAAATTGCAAATAAGAAAAGTTATAATAATAAGTAATAAATAAGAAAAAAGGAAAAGATGAAAAAAATTATTTCAAATCTAATTCTTGTTGCACTACTACTAATTACACAAATTAGTTTTGCAGTGCCTGCATACAAAGGTCTAATTACATTGGAACAACCTAATGGTGAGCAAATCTCCGTTTATCTATTCGGAGATGAAAGGTTAAGTTGGATAGAATCGGAAGATAACTATACATTATTATATAATGAACAAGGTTATTTAGAATATGCAATATTGGATAGCGATAGAAATCTTGTGCCATCAGGTGTTGTTGCAAAGGATATAAATAAAAGATCTATAAGTGATCAAAACTATCTTTCTTCAATAAATAAGAAGTTAAGATATTCTGCATATCAGAAAAAGGTTATGTTAGACCTTACAAAAGATATGGATAATTCAAAGGCGAGTGCTCAAGATGGAGTAACAGTTGGGATAAGAAAACTCTTAGTTATCCTTGTTGAATATTCCGATCTTTCATTTACTTTTTCAAGAGAACAATTTGAAAACTTATTCAATCAATTAAACTATACTTATAATGGTGCAACAGGGAGTGTAAGGGATTATTTTAATGATAACTCTTATGGAAAATTGGATTTGCAATGTACAGTCTTAGGACCATACACTCTTGCTAATA
Organism: Bacteroidales bacterium; assembly: GCA_031262295.1. Taxonomy (GTDB): domain Bacteria; phylum Bacteroidota; class Bacteroidia; order Bacteroidales; family P3; genus UBA10566. The sequence continues at coordinate 39,332 of JAISIA010000034.1, forward strand.
CACAAGCATTCTATGGTGCTCCTTCAGGACAAATAAATGACGTAAATGCAAAACAAATGATTATTGATGCGTGTAATGCTGCTGATAATGACATAGATTTTTCCACATTTGACAATGATGGAAACCTAACAATTGATGGAGTACATGTTGTATATGCTGGTTTGGGACAGCACAACGGAGGAGGTGCTAATGCAATATGGGCACATAAAGGCACACTTTCTCCAGCTTTGGTTTTGGATGGAGTGAGAATAATAAACTATTCTTGTGCTTGTGAAAAAAGTTCCTCAAATCAAATGTCAGGAGTTGGAGTTCATATTCATGAATTTGGACATGTTTTAGGATTACCTGACTACTACGATACCGACTATGAAGAAAATGGAGTTTCACATACATTCGGAAAATTGGACGTTATGGATGATGGAAGTTATAATAATAATGAAAAGACTCCTCCTTTGTATAACTCATATTCTAAAATCCTATTAGGTTGGGCTACTCCCTACATTATAGATTCAAATATGTTAATGGATATAACAGCAATTCCAACAACAGACTCTGCATTAGTATTTCAAATAAACACACCTACTGAAAACGAATATTTCCTTTTTGAAAATATGAAATTTACTAAATGGAACGCATATACTCATTCTTCAATAATAAATGCAAATAATTGGGGAAATCAAAATTTTAATGGAATTGTAGGTATTCACGTAGATAGAACAAATAATGCAACAGGATGGAACAGCAATTGCGTAAATTGCAACCCTTCACATAATGCTGTATTACTAATGTCTGCTGATGGTAATTATTTAGGTTCAAGTAACGGCTCTCAATGGTCTTATTCTAGTATGACAAATATGTTATATCCCGGTACCTCTTCAATAACTCAACTAAATGATAACAATGATAACAATCAATCCAATCTTCTTTCATGGAACAGTTCTCCTTCAAATGTTTCTTTAAGTGAAATAACATGGCAAGACAATAGCAATGTTACTTTCAAAACTAATGGTGGAGCATCACTTGGAGTTGGTGTTTCCTTAGAAGAACCTACTCAAATAACTAAAACCTCTGCATCATTTTCTGCAAGTGTAACTCCTTCACAGGAAGGAGAAGGAACAATATTAGAAAAAGGCTTTGTCTATAACAAAGATGGATATCCAAGAAGAGGAGCTGATAGTATTATAGTTTCTTCTGTTGAGACTAATGATTTTACTTTTTCTCCAAATAATTTAGAAGAAGGAACAACATATTACGTGCGTGCTTATGGAGTAAATAGTAATGGTGTTTCCTATTCTCAACAATTTTCTTTCCTAACCCTTTCCGATCCTATAACAGAAAACTACATATTAGATAGTAATTTTGCAGCTTGCCAAACAGGAGAAATGCCAACAATAATTGGTTCTACTCCACAAGGAGGTTCAGGAGAATATAAATATCGCTGGTTAGAAAGTACAGACAACATAAATTGGACTATTACACAAAATGCAGGAGTAAAAAAAGACTACACTCCTTCTACTTTAAGTGATGCAACATATTTTAAACGTGTTGCTCTATCAGCAGATAAGGCAGATACATCTGCTGCAAAATTAGTTCCTATTGTTCCTATAACAGTTGCAGGTGAAGTTACTTTGGAAAACCAAAGCATAGAAAAAGGACATTCAACAGGAGAAATTTCTCTTATTAATAATGTTGGAGATGTTGTCTCTTGGCAAAGAAAATTTGAAACAGAGCAATGGGTAAATTTAGATAAGGGAAATGTAACTTCTTTTTCTGAAATATTGAATGAGGCAGGTTCTTATCAATATAGAGTAAGAGTAAGAAATGGTGCATGTCCTCAAAAAAATACAGCGGCTGTTTCACTTTCAGTAACAAATATTGGATTACAGGATATGAATAACGACAAAATAAATCTAAATGTTTATCCTAACCCAACAACAGGAAAGATTTTTATAGACCTAAACTTAGACAATGGTAAGACTTTCCAAGTTCAACTTATGGACATTTTGGGAAAGAATATCTTATATAAAACATTTGCACAAGGAAAAACACAATTAGATCTTTCTTTCTTGGAAAATGGAAACTATATCTTACTAATAAAAGACGAGGGAAAGGTTGTAGGCAAACAAAGGATTGTTATTGTAAAATAAATTTTTATTATTTTTGTCACCTGAAAGTAAATTTTTTTACTCTTAAAACATATTATTAATAAAATAAATATTTTTAAAATGAAGAAAAGCTTAATATTCCTCAGCATATTCACACTTATTGTGATGGTTGGCTGCAACAATGAAAAAGAAAGAATGGCAAGAGAAAAACAATTACAAGACTCTTTTGCTCAAGTCTTATCTCAAAAAGATAGCAAATTAGATGAATTGTTTATGGAACTAAATATGATAGATTCTTCCCTAAGCAGTATAAATACTAAATACACAGCTGTTGCTAACATAGCAAATGTTTCAGGTGAAATAACAAAGAATACTAAACTTTCAATTGCAGATAACATAATTAAACTAACAGCTCTGCTTGAAACTAATAAGGAAAAAGTTAAAAACATAAACTCAAAACTAAGCAAGGCAGGTAAGGAAAATGCCAACCTAAAAGCATTTATTCAAAATCTTGAGTTAAGAATACAAGAACAAGAAGAACAAATCCAAGCATTAAATGCAGAACTTGCAAAGAAAAATGCAAAAATTGAAAGTCTAAATAAGAATGTTGAAGATTTGGATTCAAAAAATAAGATGAAGGATGCTCAAATCTTAAAGATAGAAGATGAGAAAAATGCTGCCTATTTCTATATTGGCACAAAGAAAGAACTTCTAAACAAAAAACTTATTGACCGCAAAGGAGGATTTATTGGCTTAGGTAGAACCTCTGTCTTAGCAGATGAACCAGATTATTCTGCCCTTACAAAGATAGATATTCGCAATACTCAGGAAATACCTCTAACAGGTAAGAAGATAAAAATTATAACATCTCACCCTGAAACTTCATATTCCTTAGAAGGAGAAGAAAAAAGACCAACCTCATTACGCATCACAAATCCCGATCTATTCTGGAGAGCAACCCGTTGTTTAATAATAATGATAGATTAACCTAATAAAGGTATAATAAAAAAGAAACATAATGTCGGCAACCGACCTTTATTTTCCTAACGGAACTTAGGGTCGGTTGCCGACTTTTATTTTGTCCTACGGAAGGCAAATATTTTTACATTTATATAACATAATTCCGATAGGTAATTAAAGGTCGGTTGCCGACCAAAACGCTGTTTTGTCAAAATAAAACAGCGTTTTAATTTTCTAAAACGAAGAAATAATTTATTAAAACGAAGAAATAATTTTCTAAAACCTTGTTTTAGTTGGCAACCAACTTTTATTTCTACTAACGAAAATTTTGGTTTTTTTTATCGTATTTTTTTATTTACTCTGTCTAAATAGGTTTTTATATTCAAATTCTATGCTTTTTGTTAGGAAAAATTATAAATAAGAGTCATATATTCTTAAAAAAATGAGAAAAGATAATAAAATATGTGATTTATATTTACAATTTTTTATCAAAAAAAGCATTTATAAAGGAATATATTTTTTTTTTGTAATTTTGAAACCTAATATATATCCCTTAATAAAAAGAAATGCAAATGATTTTAATCTTAGATTTTGGCTCTCAATACACACAATTAATTGCTCGAAAGGTCAGAGAATTAAATGTTTATTGTGAAATACATCCCTTTAATAAAATTCCGCCCATTACAAAGGAAATTCAAGGAGTTATTCTTTCAGGTAGTCCTTCAAGTTGTTTGGATAAGGATGCTCCGCAGTGTGATTTGTCTCAAATAAAAGGAAAGATTCCTCTTTTGGGAGTTTGTTATGGAGCACAATATATGGCATATAAGGCGGGAGGAAAAATACTTCCTTCAAAGATACGAGAGTATGGGAGAGCGAATTTGAATATGATTGATCCTAATTCAAAGCTTTTAAAGGGCTTATCCTTAAATTCTCAGGTTTGGATGTCACATGGAGATACTATTTTGGATATTCCTTCAAACTTTAAGATAATTTGCTCAACATCAAATGTTAGTAATGCAGGCTATAAGATAGAAAATGAAGAAACTTATGCCATTCAATTTCACCCGGAGGTTACACATTCCTTAGAGGGAGTCTTATTATTAAAGAATTTTATTGTTGATATATGCCAATGTAAGCAGGATTGGACACCTGATAATTTTGTTGATACAACAATATCTCAGCTTAAAGAACTTTTGAAAGATGATAAGGTTGTATTAGGTCTTTCAGGAGGGGTTGATAGCTCTGTGTGTGCAGTGTTGTTAAATAGGGCAATAGGAAAAAATTTAACCTGTATATTTGTAGATAATGGGCTTTTGAGATTAAATGAATTTGAAGATGTTCTCTCTTCCTACAAAGGTATGGGACTAAATGTTATTGGTGTAGATGCAAAAAAAGAATTTTATGATGCACTAAAAGGAGTAACTGATCCTGAAACAAAGAGAAAAAGAATAGGAAAAACATTTATTGATGTTTTTGATAAGGAATCTTCAAAGATAAGGGACGTAAAATGGCTTGCACAAGGCACTATATATCCTGATGTTATAGAATCCACATCGGTTAAAGGACCTTCTGCAACAATAAAGTCTCATCATAATGTTGGGGGATTGCCAGATTATATGAAATTAAAGGTTGTTGAACCATTGAAGAGCTTGTTTAAGGATGAGGTAAGAAGGGTTGGAGCATCTCTTTCTTTGAAAAAGGAGTTACTTTCTCGTCATCCATTTCCAGGACCTGGCTTAGCGATAAGGATTTTATCTGACATTACACCAGAAAAAGTAGGCATTTTGCAAAAGGTTGATAGCATTTTCATAAATGCATTAAAGGAAAATAATCTATATGATAAGGTTTGGCAGGCAGGAGCTATGCTTTTACCTGTTTCCTCTGTTGGAGTTATGGGTGATGAAAGGACATACGAGAATGTTGTTGCTTTAAGAGCCGTTGAAAGTAATGACGGAATGACAGCAGATTGGTCTCATCTTCCTTATGAATTTTTAGCAATGGTTTCCAATTCTATAATAAATCAGGTAAAGGGAGTAAATCGTGTGGTTTATGATATTTCATCTAAGCCGCCTGCAACAATAGAATGGGAATAAAATAAAAGAAAGGACGTTATTATGAAAAAGTATTTTTTAGTTTTTATTTTGTTTTTCTCTTTTTCTAATTGTGTATTTTGTGGTACTAAATTAGGAAGTGGAGATAATCTACCAGATAAATCTTCATTAAATAGTAGCCCAGAGATTAAGATAGCAATGATTTTGCCTCTTTATTATGATAGGGTAGAGCAGCTAAATTTTACAAAATATAACATAGAAGATAAGAAGAAACAAAGATTTCGTTCATTTGAATACCTTCCATTCTATGAAGGAGCAAGGGTTGCTTTGGATAAGTTGGAAAAAGACGGATATAATGTCTCTTTATATGTCTATGATGTGGCTGAGGATGATACTTTGGCTCTAAAAAATGTTCTACAAAAGCCTGAAATGAAAGAGATGGATCTAATAATACCCCTATTATTTCAGAAATCTTTTGCTATTTGTGCCTTGTTTTCTAAACAAGAAAGGATACCAATTGTAAATCCAATGAGTCAAAATGAAGATGTTGTAAAAAACAATCCTTATGTTTTTAAGGTGCAACCTTCAAAAGCTGCCGAAGTTATGGCAACTATACGATACATTAAAAGCAATTTCTATAATCCAAACCTAATCATACTATACACCAATGCAGAAAAAGCACTTATGGAAACTTATTCCATAGAGGCAGAAAAAAATAAATGGACGTGGTGTGCAGTTGATTATAATAAGTATTCCAAAAGAATATTTGAGAAAATAGATGCAAAAAAGGAAAATATATACATCTCTTTGGTAAATAAAAGACACTTTAAGGACAATGAAGGTTATGTAAATACATTATTATCTCAGCTAAATGATAGAAAAAATCTGCCTACAATAAGTCTAATTGGTCAATATAGTTGGTTGGATTATCAATCTTTGGATCTTTCTCTTTTGCAAAAATTCAATTATCACTTTGTTTTGAGTTATTATAATGACTATACCAACTTGCATTATGCAGACTTTATTAAAGAATATAGAAAACATTTTGTTGAAGAACCTGATAAGGTTTATGCAGCATTAGGATATGATATTATGATATATTTTGTCGCTGCTATAAAGGAGTATGGTAAGAGTATTGTTTCTTTTTCTGAGATGAATTTAAATAAGGATATGATAAGCCCTTTTGAGTTTTATCGTTTAGATGATAGGGATGGGTGGCAAAATAGAAAGACTTCTGTGTATAGGATGATTGATTATAGAATGGTATCTGTTGGAAAATAGAAAATATGATAGGACAAAAAAAATACTTAATACTAATATTAACTACATTACTACTCAATTATTTTAGTTTATATGCTCAAAATAGCGATAGGAATATTCCATTTAAAAGTTATTATGAAGGAAGTTTAAAAAATAATGGACGATTAACCATATCCTTTTCTACAATTAATATGGAGGATATTGTGTTTTCTTCAAGTATTTCCTCTATTGGTTCAAAAAATATATACAATCTAAAACTTCAATACTCATTTGATAAGAAAAATTGGATAGATGTTAAGGATAATAGTGGTAGAATATTTTTCAATTCCGCTAAAAGAGCTAAGAGCAGACAATTTTCTATTTTTTTACCCCTTGAATGTGAAAACAAAGATTCTGTATTCCTATCTTGGAAAAGCACAAGACAAAGGGGCAAGGGCAAATATCCCAACTTAAATATAAAGAATATAGATATTGTTGCTTCTTATGATCGTTTCAAGGGTGAGGATGCAATAATAGAAGTTGCTAAAAAGAATCTTAAAGATACAACATACGATGTAGAAGAATTAGTATTTAATCACATTGCAATGCCATATTCCTTTGCCGAAGGGAAGAAAATAATAGTAAAAGGTGTAAATATTAGAGAAGAGGGAATAGATATTAGTTTAAAGGGAAAGGATGATAGATATTTTAAGATAAACCTTTCTAATATTAAGATAGATTCTTGTGGGGAAGAAGTTCTTGAAGTGTCATACAATCCTTTGAAAACAGGTTCTCATAATTGCAATTTGATTCTCTCTACAAAAAAACTTAAAAAACCAATTGTTATTAATCTTTATGGCTCTTGTGATAATATGATTGACATAAATGAGAATCTAATAGTTGGAAATGTTGATAAGTTGAATGATTTTACAAAGTTTCGCCTTCCAGTATTTTCACAAACCAAATACCAATTTAAAATTTCCTTAACCAAAGAGGAGCTTTTGAAAAATAATCTCTCAATTACATATAAGTGGTTTAGGGATGATGTGTCTTTGGATGAGGATATGAAATATGAAACTAATAGTTTAAATATAAATTCTAAGGATATTACAATAAATGGTGAGGATATAGAATATATAAAAGATGTTTTTGCTCCTCAAAAAGCAAACTACCTACAAATAGAATTTGATAGTAAGAATCCAAATTTTGAAATTAAAGATATTAGTTTTGGTTATCCTTCTCCAAAAAAAACAATACGCTCGGGCAATTGGTCTAATCCCAATATTTGGTCGCCAAAAGGTGTTCCAAATATAGAAGATATTGTTATGATTTCTGAGAAAAACAAGATTGTTATAGATAATTCTGCCTCTTGTTCTATGCTTATACTCTCTGATAGTGCAAATATTATTATCCCTTCGGGCAATATGCTACAAATTTCTGGCAATATAGTCTATTCACATGGAAGTTTCTTTGTCGTACATAAAGATATTAAGGCTAAGAAATGGAATTATCTTTCCTCACCTATTAATGATGCAAAGGCTCTTGTCTATTCTATGAGAAAGCAAGAGAATGAAACTTGGCTTATGAAGTACAATACAGGAAAGATAAGTAACCTTAATGACTATTGGAGTGAATATATTGTTGATCCAAACTATAAATTAATTCCCGCAAAAGGCTATGCAGTTTATTCAAACAACAATTTAGATGTTATATATGAGGGAATCCTTTCCGATAGTAGAGTAAATTATAGCTTGGAATTTACTCCTAAGGATAAATGGAATTTGATTGGAAATCCATTTACCGCACCTTTAAGTAGTAAGAAGCTATTTGAGGATATAGATAATAAGATTTATGGTAATGCAATATTTATTTGGGATAAAGAAAATGAGGTTTATAACCCTATGATAATAGATTATAAGACAGAATTTGCAATTTCCCCACAAGAAGCCTTCTTTGTGGAAAGCATAAAAGAAGGATTGGAAATATCATTTCAAAGAAAGCATCAATTTATTCCTGAAAATAATGTTGTGGATAATTCTTTTGCAAACACCAACTACATAAAATTTACTATTAGCAATAAGGAAAAGAGCCAATACATACTTATGGGAAAGAATAAAAACTCTAAGCAAGGCTTTGATAATTATGATGCACATAAACTATTTGGTTCTTCTGAAAAAACACCTGATGCTTATTTTATAGTGGATAATGAAGAACTTTCAATAAATAGTGTTAAGGACTTTTCACAAAAAACATCTTTGGGATATTTTATAGGAGAGGATGCCATCCTAACACTATACATAGACAATCTTTCTTCACTGGATGAACAAGAAATTATTCTTATAAGAGATAAATACCAAGATGTATATTACAATATTTGCGAGAAAAATTCCATAAACTTTCTTTCCAAGAAAGGAGAAACAGAAGATAGGTTTGATATTTTTATATTAAACTCTTTGGAAAGAAGTTTTTCTAATGAAAACTCCTATCTATATTCAACCTATATTTGGAGTGAGGATGGAGATATTATGTTTTTTGATAATAAAGAAAAGACAACAATAAAGAAAATCCGCCTTTGGAATCAAAATGGTATAGAAATGATAAATCAAGAGTATGAAGGTGGTATGCAAAAATTAAATATGAAATTTTCCAGAGGTAGTTATACGGTTGATATTCTAACAACCGATAATACTTGGATTGAAGATATTCCTTGCTATGTTAAATAAATTAATATTCCTTTTCTCAATACTTTCTTCTCTTATGCTATTTTCACAAGAGGATATAAATATTTTGATGGAATTAGAAAGGGTTTATAAGACAAATAATGTGGATTCCTTAGATAAATTCATCAATACCTTCGCTCAAAACACCAAATATGTAGAAGAGGCAATTAGAATAAGGGATAGGATTGCATACGAGGAAACAAAAAAAGAAAATACCACAAAAGCATATAGACAATATATTGAAAAATATCCCAACTCCATTTATATTTTTGATGCAAAATATGCCTTAAAAGAAAAGGAAAAAATAAAGATTTTGCAAAAAGAAGAAGAGGATTACAAACAATCTTTAAAGGAAAACACAATTGCCTCTTTGGAAAGGTTTATAAAAAAATATCCTCATTCATCCTATAATAGCTTTATTAAGGAAAAGATAGAGGATATGCAATATAGTAGTTATATTCATCTGTATTCTATTGATGAGATTACTAATTTCCTATCCCTATATCCCAAAAACAAGAACAATACTCCACTAATTGACACATTAAAATGGCAAACCTTAGAATTTCTTTCCTATAAAGGCTTATTGTTCCTATATAATAATGGGTACTTATATAATGATACAAATTTTGTAATTCTTTTTTCTAATAACTATATTGAGCAAGGAGATAGCAAAAAGTTTGAAAGACTAATAAAAGACTTTCCCTTCCTTAAAAAAGATAAGGAGTTTATTGATAAAAAAAATGATGCAAAGAAGATAGAAAGCATATATAAACTAAATAATATTGACAATAAGACTTTCAATGCAAACAAAGAATACTTCCATTCAATAAAAAACGATAAGTCCTACCTACTTATCAAGAAATACTTTCTACAATTAAATAAGGCAAAAAAAATATCACAAGCAAAAAAGCTAATTTCATCTTTTAATGATAACTTTATTTTATGGCAATATGAAAATTCCCTATCCTATAACTACGATTCCATAATAGAAAAACAAGATATTTGTTTTAATAAGGATAGTTCTATAAAAGTTATTTCAAAAAATAAAGATAATTCTTATGGAGGAAAAGACCTATTTATTTCTTTAAAGGAATATGGAAATAAAGAAAAAGAATTTATTTTGCCAAAAAACATTAACACTCCTTATGATGAGCTTTATCCAAAGATAAATAATAAAGGAAATGTCCTTTATTTCTATTCTACAAGACCTCTTTCTAAGGATAGTTTATCTTTGTATGTCTCCCTTAAAATGGAGGATACCTCTTGGAGGATGTGGAGTGAGCCTATAATGACAGATAAAATTGTTTTTGTTAATGCAGAAAAAAACTATGTAAAGGGCTATGTATTGGACCAAGACAATAATCCAATGGATGCAACCATATTTATTGAGAATGAAAAAACAGGGAATAGACTTTTTGTAACAAAATCTAATGCCCTATCAGGAGGATTTCTTTTTCCTAAGAGCAAGAGTGAGGATGCCATAATGCTAAGTATGAAAAAGGGATATATATCAAATATAGTCAATATTGCAGAAAAGAATGTTATTGTTCAAGAAAATATTGACCTATTATTTGAAAGAAAAAGAGTATTTGTTATGGAATCTTTCTTTAAGGAGGATAATCCAACAAAACTAAGTTATATTGCAGAAAAATATCTTTACTATTTGGCTCAAAGCCTTAAAGAAAGCAATTACATAATAACAATATCCCTACACTATAAAACAGCATATAAAAACCTATCTTTTCAAGATGTAACAAATATTCAAGCTACATTAATAAAGGAAAAGCTAATTTCTTTTGGCATTAATTATAATAATATAGTTGTTGCAGGCTATGGCAATAGCCGTCCTTTAATAGGGTGGGAAGAAAAAAATAGGATAGAGGTTGGATTTATGAAAATAGACAATATTGAATAATGAATACTAATGCAAAAGCGTCCTATAATCTTCATATTAATTGCCTTTTTAATTGCAATTCTCATAGTAGAAGCATCCTTTGATGTATTTTTTATTAGAAATCATTATTCCAAACACCTTAAAGAAAAACAATATTACACCCTTTTAATAAAAAGTGAGGGTGAGAAGAAAAACAAAACAATTGTTTATAAAGCCAAAATAATAAAATACTTTAATAATAATTCTTGGGAAAATTCCTCAGGTGATGTTTTAGTTTATTTCCCAAAGGAGGATAGTAATTCTTTTTTTCGTTATGGAGACTTAATAATAACTAATGCTCCATTAAAAGAAATAGAAAACCTTTATTCAAATTCTACCTTTGACTATAAAAGAATGATGCAAAGAAAGAGGATATATCATAATGTATTTATTGGAAAAAATTATTGGAAGAAAGTTGGAGAAAACAAAGGTAATTCAATAATTAGAACAGCAAAAAAGGTAAATCATTTTCTTAAAGAAAGATTAATAAACTCTAATTTAAAAAATGATGAAAGTAATTTGGCTATTGCAATGCTTTTAAGCGATAAAACTTCTTTGGATGATATTACAATAAAAAAATATAGTGCCTTAGGCTTATCTCACATCCTTTGTGTTTCAGGCTTACATATAGGAATTATCCTGTTTTTTATAAACTTTATTCTAAAATTTATACCCTTTTTCAATTATAGATTAATTCTTCTAAAAGATATTTTCTTAGTTTTAATAGCCTTTTCAATATGTTTTATTGTTGGTCTAACGCCTTCATCTTTTAGAGTTGCAACATTTCTTTCTATACTAATTATTGTAAAACATTTTGGTTTGGGTAGAGCAGATAGTATAAATACTCTTTTTCTTACGGCATTAGTATTTCTAATTGCAGATCCCTTACTACTTTTTAATCTTAGTTTTCAATTCTCCTTTTTGGCGGTATTAGGAATTATTGTTTTTACTCCTTTAAGAAATAGGATTCAAAACCATATTGATAAAATATTCTTCTTAAAACCCTTTATTAGTGCAATGCTTTTAACTCTTAGTGCCCAGTTTTTTGTTCTCCCGCTAATAATCTACTACTTCCATAGCTTTTCTCCCTTCTTTATTATTGCCAATATGCTAATTGTTCCCTTTCTTTCAATAATACTTCTATCCATTTTGCTATTTCTAATCTTTGCAAAAACTCCCCTTATAGGAGATTTTCTTACAACAATTCTCCATTACGAACTATCCATTTTGCAATTTATCGTAAATCTTTTTTAGTCGGCAACCGAACCCGCAACGGGCATTTAGTTTTCCTACGGAAGTCTGGTCGCCAACCGACTTTTACTCGTCCTAACGGAACTTAGGGTAGCCTTTTTATAATCTATCTATATTTCAACAAGATTAAAACAAGGTTTTAGTAATTTAAAACAAAGATAAATTTTTATGTAAATACAATAATTAACAATCTTCTTACATAAGAAAAAAGACTTAAATATTATCTTTTCAAAAAAAATTAACAAAATTTCCCCACAAAACCCCTAAATTTTAACATTTCATCCTCATAAAAAACACAAAATTTGACGAATTTTTAACATTTCACTCAATTTTTGTCGGCAACCGACCTTTGTTTTTCCTAACGGAATTTCAACTTTTCAAATT
>JAISIA010000053.1 GCA_031262295.1 Bacteroidales bacterium
CAAAATTTTAACAAATTTTGGAGTTGCAAAATTGAAAAATTGAGTGAAATGTTAAAAATTCGTCAAATTTTGTGTTTTTTTGATGAAATTATGTTAAAATTTGATGATTTTTAGGGTTGGAAATGTTAAAAAAAAATTGAAAAATGAAAAAACGAAAAAATGGGGGTATTTTTTCCCCTATTGTTTTTTTATAAATGTTAGTTCTATATTTAAAACATATTATTTTATATTAAAAATATTTAGTTCTATATTTAAAACATATAGTTTTATCTTTAATATCATAAAGAAAGAAATAAATATTTAAATTTATAAATATGTGTTTTTCACAACTTATATGTATTTTATCAAAGTAAAAAAATTAAAAAATGAAATATAAATTTTGTAATAAAGAAAATAATTGTAATTTTGCACGACCAAATCCCTAAGGTAAGGGAGAGATGGGTGAGTGGCTGAAACCAACAGTTTGCTAAACTGTCGTACCTAATCACGGGTACCGGGGGTTCGAATCCCCCTCTCTCCGCAAGAGAATTTGGTTAAACTTATTCGGGGTGTAGCGTAGTCCGGTTATCGCGCCACATTTGGGATGTGGAGGTCGCAGGTTCGAATCCTGCCACCCCGACAAAAGGAATCAAAAACAAGATTCCTTTTTTAATAAAAAGGGTTCAGTAGCTCAGCTGGATAGAGCAACTGCCTTCTAAGCAGTAGGTCATGGGTTCGAATCCCGTCTGAATCACAAAAAATATAAAATAAAAAAAATAAGTCAATTACTCAATACAAATGAATAATTGACTTATTTTTTTATTTGTTTATATAAACTTATTCAATATAAATTAGTAGGAACGAGCATTAATTTCTCCTGAGAACTCCTTAGTGTTTTGAGTAAATCGCATAAGTAATGAGTCTATGTAATTTTCTTCAGGATACAATCCGGGATTAAGAATAAAATCTTTAAATTCATCTTTTAGAACAAGCAAAGTATCCTTTCTCATTCCGTATCCAGAGAATGTTCCAACTACTTTTTCAGAAGAAATCTCCGAAATTATAACTTTTCCCATTAATGCTAAAAAATAATTGTCAAAATCTCCCGTAGGGAAGTAAGCTAATGCATTTTTAGTATTAAGCATACTATCAATTTCCAAATACATATTACCTTTTATGTAATTAGTATCCCTAATATCTCTATCGAAACCTAAAATATAGGTCTTAGCTATAGTACTATCTAAGGTAATTGTCAATGTATTTTCAACTTCTGTTGAGGTTATAATAACACCATTGCCCTTTTTCTGATAGGTTGCAACATCAAATAAGTGCTGCTCTCCTCCAATTGTTATATTCATACTTCCTGTTGTTGTTCCCTCAGGAGACATTATTTCATCACAAGCAATAAAAACAAGTGGAAAGGCGATAAATAAGAATAAAAAAATCTTCTTCATATAAAATATTTTTTAATTAGCTTTGGCAAAATTAGTAATCTTTTTATACATAACAAAATTTCTTATTAACTTTGCCTTCTAAAAACAAGTGCTTATATGCATAATTTGATAAGATTCTTCAAGCGTAACTCTCATATATTCCTTTTCATATTCCTTGAAGGATTATCCATTTATCTAATATCTAACAACACATTCTATCAAAGTACAGCCATAAGTTTATTTGCTAATGAACTTGCAGGAGAAACTAATCTTAGATTTCATAAAATAGAGCATTATTTTTCTCTATCCTCCTCAAATGAGGCATTAGTTAAGGAAAATGCAAGGCTAAGAGCACAGATTGCCTCTTCTTATGTTAGCTACACTCAAAAAAGTTTTATTGTAAATGACACAGTATATAAACAGCAATTTGAATATATAGATGCCAAGATTATAAAGAAAACAACCAACAAAAGGAACAATTATTTTATGTTAAACAAGGGACGAATACATGGAGTGGAAAAAAACATGGGTGTTATATGTCCTGATGGTATTGTTGGTGTTGTTGTTTTAGTTTCGGATAATTTTTGTTATGTTATGAGTGTTTTGCATCAGGATTCACGACTTAATATAAAGGATGCAAGAACAAAAATATCTGGAACACTAATTTGGGATGGTAAGAACTATTTAAATGGAAAACTAATTGATATTCCTTCTTCCATACCACTACAAAAAGGAGATACAATAATTACAAGTGGATTTTCTGAAGATTTTCCGCAAGGAATATTAGTTGGAAAGATAACATCCTTTAAAAAAGATAAGGGAACAGGACTATATAATGTGGATATTAGGTTCTTTGTTGATTATAATAAGTTGGAATATGTTTATATTGTGAAAAACTTTTTTAAAAATGAACAAAAACAACTTACAAACAACTTCGTAAAAAATGAGTAGGACTATATTATTAACAGCTTTTCAGTTTATTTTAATTGCAATATTTCAAATATTTGTTTTAAGTAATTTGAATATTCTTTCCTTTTGCAACCCTATGATATATGTTTGGTTTATAATATTGCTACCAACCTCTACTCCAAAATGGATTGTTGTCCTTCTATCCTTTATTATGGGCTATACAATTGATGTTTTCTCTGGACAATCTGGAATTAATGCACTTTCTCTTACCTTTATAGGAGTAATAAGAGGGGGATTTATCAGTCTATTCTTTGCCGATAAGGATACACAAAGCAATTTACGTCCTTCAATAAAGGATATGGGCTTTACAAATTTTTTGATCTTTGTTTCCATTATTGTGGTTATTCATCACACAATATACTTTATGGTGGAGGCATTTAGCTTTTCGGAATTTTTTTTCATATTGCTTAGAATTGTTCTAAGCTCTATTGCCTCTATTTTTCTAATACTATTCTTTGATTTTTTGTTTTTCAAAACAAAAAGGTAGGAAAAAAACTATTCGTCCATTATTTTTGGAGCCTTTTCTGCCTTTTCTTGCATAGTTAATTGAGAGGCATAGCGAGTGTTTTTTAGCAATTGTGGGTCCATAGTTTGTTCTTCGTTTTCCACTATCATATTTGCGAGAATCTCTGCCTTTCTTTTCTTATTTTTAATTGAGTTATATATCAAAAAAGCGATGAAAAGCAATATGGCTAATGATACAATAATGATAACACTTGTATAGAATATTGTATCCAATTGGTCTTGTCTATAATCAGAAGCCTTTATTAGGATTCCATTAAAAAGAGTTATTTTAATAATTGTCAAAATAATTATAATGCCAACTAAGGAAATTACATTTAGATTTATGTTAAACTCATCATTTTCTTTTGAGTTTTCTTTTAGGAAAGTATGTTTTGTTTTGTTGATTATAAATTGTGAAAGGGTTAATGTTGCAATTACTGCATTTACACTCATTAGAATTTCGGCGTAATTTATCTTTGGAATAAACCAAAGGAATAATATGATTGTTCCAAATATTGAAGGGAGTATGAAATTTATTTTAGTTCCTTGACGTGGATCGTTGATTATTGGATTGAAAAACGTGCTTATAAAGCCTTTAAGTATTAAAGGGAATGTTACAGAACAAATAAATGCAAGAGAGCAAAGCAAAAGTGTTGCAAAGATTTTCCCGTTTGTGATGTACATAAAGTCGGAAAGAAGGTTAGCACCCCATAATCCGAAGACGTGACCATAAATAAAATCTCCGAAAAAACGAATGATACAATTGAATATAACCCAGAAAAAGAAGACTCGTATTGTTGTTAGCTTTGTCTTATATATAAGTAAGAAAGATAAGAGTCCTAAAATTATTAGGGCAAGAGGAGAAAATGAGAATATTGTGAATATGTTTTCCTGTTCTGTCCAAGAGAAATTGTTCGCAAAGGTGGCTTTGTCAAAATTTATCTTATCAATTTCAAAAGTTGGAGCAACGCTATTGGTAAATGAAATGAAGGCTGTTGCACTTAAAGAGAAGTATAGTACAAACAAATAGGCAATAACAAATAGGATTGTACTGCTTATAGTGTCATTAAAGACACCTTTTCTAAAATATTTTTCTGTATTCATAATCTTAATTTACCATTTCCATCTATACCAAAAGACACTATCCTTTGCTTGAACCTTTAATATGTCTTTTATTTCTGTAATCATATAAACAAATATCTGCAAATTCTTTTCCTTAAACCAAAGAAATGCTTCTTTATTTCCTCTGCATGCAGCTGCAAAGTTAATTAAAAAATCGTCTTTTGAAGCCTCTACCCACTTAACTGCTTTTTTTTCTCCGTCAATTGCATTACTTAGTATTCCCAATATAGGATACCCATTAGAGAAAAGCCATTTTAAAGCATCAATATCTCCTCTTACACTATTAGACCAAGCTGCAAGCTCCATATAATTGTTCTCTACAAGATATTTAAAAAACAATTTATCTCCGTGTAAGGACTTTACTAAGGCAAGAAGTATCCTTATATCATATTGGGTTAAGGATTTTTCTTTATTCATTAGTTGATATATTTCTTTATTTGCTATCTTAACTTTGCTCCAAGAGCTTTATCAAATTCCTTTATTAGCTTATCCATAATGGAATCTATTTGTTTATCGGTAAGAGTCTTTTCTTCGTCTTGCAAAAAGAAGCTAAGAGCATATTGTTTCTTTCCTTTTGGAAGTTTATCTCCTTGATATACGTCAAAGAGATTTATATTTCTTTTAAGGAATTTCTTTTCTGCCTTGTATGCAATATTCTTTATATCTTCAAAACTTATGCTTTCATCCACAACTAAGGCTAAATCCCTTCTTACTTCTGGTACTTTTGGAATCTCTTTATATCGTATTGTTTTCTTATTTAAAGAATGAATAATATTATTCCAATAAAAATCTGCAACGAAAACCTCTTGTTTAATATCAAAAGTCTTTAATGTATCTTTGTCAATCTTGCCAATAGTTAGCAAAGTCCTATTATTATCGCTATGCTTATATTCTAATCCTTCAATACAACTAAGAGTGGAAGGGGCAATATTATATTTTTCAGGGTAAATTCTTAGAAGTTCAAGAATGTTTGTTGCAATATTTTTTATAAAAAAGAAATCTACCTTCTCTTCTTTCTTCTTCCAAGAGGCATCAAATGTGTTTCCTGTGCAAAAAATTGTTAAATGCTTTTCTTCACTATATCGTTTTGTTACATCATTACTATCTTTTTGTTCAAGGTTTTTATAGTAGCAATTTCCAAATTCAAAGACTTTGATGTTATTTTTCTTCCTATTTATATTGTAGGATATTGTTTCCAATCCTCCATAAATTAGTGTTTGTCTCATTAAAGCAAGATCCTTACTTAGGGCATTTAATATTCCTACTCCTTTTTCAAAAGGAAAGTTTAGATTATTTTCATAGTAAGCCATCTTTGTTAATGAATTATTCATAATTTCATTAAATCCATTTGAAGCTAAAAAAGAAGTAATATGGTTTTGTATCTTTTCCTTATCGGGATTATGATGAATAGATAGGCTACTTTTTATATTTTGAGGAATTTCTACATTATTATAACCATAGATTCTAAGAATTTCTTCCACTACATCGCATTCTCTTAATACATCAACCTTATTTGTAGGAACTAAAACAATTAATCCGTTTTCATCTTCTTCTGAAATAGAAATTCCTAAGTCAATTAGGATATTCTTTATTGTAGTTTTTTCAATTTCTTTTCCTATTAAACTATACATCCTTTTATAATTAAGCTCCACTTTAAAAGGATTTATTTCCTTAGGATAAATATCAAAGATTTGAGAAGAGATTTCGCCTGTTGCAATTTCTTTAATTAGCATTGCACAACGCTTCAAAGCGTATATTGTAATGTTGGGATCTGTTCCTCTTTCATAACGAAAAGAGGCGTCAGTTTTCAATTGGTGATATTTTGATGCTTTACGTATTATAGCAGGATTAAAGTATGCACTTTCTATAAATATGTTTTTGGTATCTTTTCCAACGCCAGAGGATAATCCACCATAGATTCCGCCCATGCACATTGGCTCTTTTTCATTACATATCATAATTTCCTCTCCATTTAACTTTCTTTCTATAGAATCCAATGTAGTAAATGGAGTATCCTTTTCAAGAGTTGTAACTCTTATTTTTTGTCCTTCTATTTTATCTAAATCAAATGCGTGAAGAGGTTGCCCAATTTCAAATAGAACAAAGTTGGTTGCATCAACAATATTATTAATTGGTCTTATTCCTATAAGGTTTAATTTGTCTTTTAACCAAGAGGGAGATTCCTTAACTTGAACATTTGATATAGTTATTCCGCAATAACGAGGAGAAAGATTAGGATTTATTTCAAATTTTATCTCGTTTTTATAGGAATCAATCTTAAAGTTATCCACTTTTGGAATGGAAAAAGCTACATCATCCTTCTTTTGGGTTTTGATTAATGCATATAAATCTCTTGCAACTCCAATATGTGAAGCAGCATCACTTCTATTGGCAGTAAGCCCTATTTCTAAAACATACTCATCTTCTATATTTAGATATTCCTTTGCAGGAGTTCCAACCCTTACATCCTCATCTAAAATCACCATTATTCCATCGTGATTATTACTTATCTGCAATTCCTTTTCCGAACAAATCATTCCACAACTAACTTCTCCACGTAATTTGGAACGTTTTATTTCAAAGAAATTACCAGAACCATCATATACTTTCGCACCTATTTTTGCTACAATAACCTTTTGTCCTTTTTCAACATTAGGTGCTCCACATACTATATCCAATAATTCTTCCTCTCCAACATCAACTTTTGTTAGGTGAAGATGATCGGAATTGGGATGATCCTTGCATTCTATTACCTTTCCAACAACAAAATTTTCTAAACCACCTTCTATTTTTGAAATCTTTTCAATAGACTCTACTTCCAAACCTCCAAAGGTTAGCAGATTTTCTACTTCTTTTACATCAAGATTTGTTGGCAAATAATCTTTAAGCCAATTATAAGATATTTTCATATTATTATATTACTATACAAAATCACTATTCCAATATTGTCATTTCATTAATCAAATTGGAAGCACCTGCAAATTTATCAATAATGAACAAACAATAACGAATATCCAACGAAATATTCCTACATTGAGACTTATCATAATCAATGTCACTCATTGTTCCCTCCCAATTTCTATCAAAGTTAATACCTATTAAATTGCCATTGGCATCCAAAACAGGAGAACCCGAGTTTCCACTTGTTGTATGATTGGAAGCAATAAAGGCAATTGGTAGTTCGCCTTTTTCATTTTTGTATCTTCCATAGTCTTTCCTTTTATACAGGTCCTTTAATTTTTTTTCCACAACATAGTCATAAATCTCTGGATTTTCTTTTTCCATTATTCCTTCAATGGTAGTATGGGTAAGATACTTTACTGCGTCTTTTGGATAGTAGGGTTCAATCTTTCCGTATGCAACTCTAAGAGTTAAGTTAGCATCAGGGTAGAATTGTTTTGAAGACTCCTTTTCCATAATTCCTCTAACATATATCCTATAAAGACTATCCAAGTTTTCCTCTATTTGTCCTAATGCTGGCAATTGTTTAATTTCAATATTCTCCCACAACAAGGCAAAAAGTTCAATTGCGGGATCCTTTTTAATTTTCTTTACATTGAATTTCTTTAAATACTTATTTGTTTTCTTTTCATTAGACAAAAAAGAGGTTTCATAAACTTTTTCAAAGTATTTTTCTGGATTCTTTCCAATTTCTTCACTATTTCCAAAAACTGAACTTTGGATATTTTCTTTTGAATAATCATTATAGAACGTTGTCATTAGATCAACGAAAATTGCCTTATCAACTTCTTTGTGATTAGTGTAGTCGTTGGAAAAATAGTTCTGCATTCTACTTAGAAGTTTTTCTGAAAAAAGATCAATTTCTTCTTTATCCGAAATTTTTCCCTTTTCAATCCTATCCAACAAACCATAGATATTGCGAGCATTTTTCATTAAATCCGATGCAAGAACTGCCTCTCTTAGATATAAAACATCCATATTTAATTTTTTGCGTAAGGAATATTCTTTCTCAAAACTACTAATTAGTCCTCCGTAATTCTCTTTTCTTTCTTCTATAACTTGGCACCAAGAATTAAAATTGTTTTCAAAATCCTTTTTCTTTTCAATTGTATTTAATCTTTTCAAGCCCCTAACTTCTCCTATCCACTTTTTCCATCCATTGGCAATAGATGCAATTGTGTTGGCATAGCGTAATCTTTGAGCGGGTCCTTGTTTTATAGCCTTATTGTAAATATCCAATCGTTTTTCTCTAAGTTTTATCCTTGTTGGATCATCAAAATTTTGAACATCATCCACTGCAAAAGAAGTTAGAAACTGGGTTGTAGAACCCGGATACCCAAAAACAAAGGTAAAATCTCCTTCCTTTGCACCACTAAGATTTATTTTCAAGAACTTTTTTGGAGCGAAAGGAATATTATCTTTTGAATATTTTGCAGGCTTATTATCTTTTGAGGCATAAACTCTAAACATTGAGAAATCTCCCGTGTGACGAGGCCACATCCAATTGTCGGTATCTCCTCCAAACTTACCAATATTTGAAGGTGGAGCACCAACTAAACGAACGTCAGTGAAGACTTCATTAACGTAGAGAAAGTATTGGTTTCCGTAATAAAAGGGAGCAATCTCTGCCTTATAATGATTATCCTTTGTAGCCTCTGAAATAACTTCCTTAGAGTTTTTTTCTATAATTTCATTCCTTTCTTTCTCTGTCATACTATTAGTAACTCCTTTTAAAACTTTTCCAGTTACATCCTCCATATAAACTAATAGAGTTATACTAAGACCATCGCAAGGAAGTTCTTCCTGTTTATTTAAAGCCCAAAATCCATTTGTTAAATAATCTCTTTCAACGCTACTATGGCGAACAATATATCCATATCCACAATGATGATTTGTTAAAAGCAATCCTTCATTTGAAACAAATTCTCCTGTACATCCTCCTGCGAAAAGCATAACTGCGTCTTTCAAAGAGGCATTATTCACATCGTAAATGTCCTTTGCCGAAATCTTCATGCCGTTTTTTTGCATATCAGCCTCTTGTTTTCCAAGCAAAAGAGGAAGCCACATTCCCTCATCTGCAAAAGATATGAAAGGAGTTAGTAATATGGCTATCAAACTTAAAGTAAATGATTTTTTTAACATAGCTTTATTATATAAAAAATGAATATTTTCAGTTTGCAAATATAGAACATTTTTTGGCAAAATATTAATTGCTTGCTATTTGGTTTTACTTATTATAAAATGAGGGTTAATTTTTTTGAAAATAAAAAAAGGATATTGGAATATATTTTCTAAATTTGCCCTTCTAAAAGGTAGGATTTTTATGAAAAACATACTTATATTAATAACATTACTCTTAGGTTTCTGCACAGAAAGCCTTGCTTTGGATGAACAAAAAAAGGAATTTAATCCCGGGGATATGATATTTGAACATATACAAGATGATCATTCTTGGCATATTCTAACATATCACGATACAGAAGTTTCAATTCCTCTTCCTGTAATATTGTTTCATAACAATACTCTTTCAATATTTCTTTCCAATAAGTTTAATCATGGACATTCTTCCTACAAAGGCTATAAGTTAGGCTCAAAAAAAGATGGGGAGAAGTTGGAAGGAAAGATAATTTGTGTTGATTCAAACGGAGTTTTTACGGGAGAAAAACCCTTAGACTTCTCAATAACTAAGAATGTCCTTCAAATGTTCATAGTAGCATTTATTATGATATTTGTAGTCTTTAAGGCAAAGAATATTGCTAAAAAACGACAAGGACAAAGTCCAAAAGGTACTCAAACCATAGTTGAATTTGTAGTCCTATTTATAAGAGATGATATTGCTCTTCCTTCAATAGGCATTAAAAGATATAAGAAATTTATGCCTTTTTTACTAACAGTATTTTGTTTTATTTTCCTTTCAAACATTATGGGTTTAGTTCCCATATTTCCGGGAGGAGCAAATCTAACAGGAAATATTGCTGTCACCCTTGTGCTTGCTCTATTTACTTTTTGCATTACCAACTTTTCTGCAAACAAGGCTTACTTTAAACATATTGTTAATATGCCTGGAGTTCCTTGGTGGCTGAAATTCCCAATTCCAATTATGCCAATAGTGGAAACTCTTAGCGTTTTCACCAAACCATTCGCCTTAACAATACGTCTTTTTGCAAATATTACAGCAGGACATATAATAATTCTTGGCTTCCTTTCAATAATATTCATATTTGGTTCACAAAGTGTAACAATAGGTTATGGAATATCCTTCCTTCCTGTATTGTTTTCCGTATTTATGAGCCTATTGGAAATACTTGTAGCCTTCATTCAGGCTTATGTTTTCACTCTTCTTTCTGCCATATATATAGGAATGGCTTATGAAGAACATCCACATGTTGAGTCTTCTCAAATACCTAATAAATAATTTTTCTTTTTTCTTAAAAATAAATTAAAGATTTAGAAAATTAAAACAGCGTTTTATTTTATGGAATTAAAAACCATCAAG
The DNA here is from genome assembly GCA_031262295.1 of Bacteroidales bacterium. Classification (GTDB taxonomy): domain Bacteria; phylum Bacteroidota; class Bacteroidia; order Bacteroidales; family P3; genus UBA10566. Next base: position 10,465 of record JAISIA010000053.1, read on the forward strand.
ATTTCCGTTAGGACAATTAAAAAGCCGCTTGGCGGACGGTTGCCTACAATAGGCAGTTGATGATTTTTTTTGATAGAATATCAGCCAATTTATAATAGGATTGTTTTGTTAAACCTGCAATATGTGGGGAAAAGACTACATTTTCCATTTGAAAAATCTCTTTTATTTCTTGTGGAATATCATTTTGTAGGTATGAAGTAAAGTCTTCGTATTCCAAAACATCTAAGCAGGCACCCAAAACTTTTTTTTCTTTTAGTTTTAATAATAGATCGGAGGTTTTAAGTACCTTTCCTCTTGAAGTATTTATTAGGTATATGGGTTTTGAAAAGGAAGATAGAAAATTATAATCAACCATAAAATGGGTTTCTTCTGTAAGTGGGGTATGCAAAGAAAGAATATCTGTTTCCTTAAAGAGGGTTTCTAAGGATACTTCTTTAACATAGTTGTCGGAAAATCCAGATTTATACTTATCATAAGCTATAACATTGGCAGAAAATCCCGAAAGTTTTCTTGCAAAACTTCCTCCCATATTACCATAACCTATAATTCCTATGGTTTTTCCTTCAATCTCTTCTCCCCTTAAAGACTCCCTTTGCCAAAGATATTGTCTAACTTGATGGTCTGCAATATTCAATTTATTGAATAGCATTAGTAGCATTCCCAAGGCATGTTCTCCAACAGCATTACGATTTCCTTCGGGTGAGCAAAGACATTTTATTCCTTTTTTTTCTGCATATTCAGTATCTATTGCATCCATTCCTGCTCCTTGACGAGCAATACATTTTAAGTTTTTAGCCCTATCAATAATTTCTTTATCTATTAGTATCTTGCTACGAATAACTATGCAGTTGTAATTTTCAATTTCTCTTAACAGATCTTCCCTATTGTAGGATATTCTTTCATCAACTTCAATCCCTTGAGCAATTAAATTATCAATTAATACTCTATGAGTTTTGTCTATAATAAGTGCTTTCATCGTTTTTGTTTTCTAAAATCATCAATATATTTTAAAAATGTGTCCCTATCGGAATAAAATAGGTTTAGATCAACCTTATGATCAATTCCTTTTATGCTTCCGCTATGGGAATATTGCCAAAAGGTCCATAAATTATTAGAAGGTTTATCATATAAGCGTGAAAGCCAAAGAGGATAATTGTCAAAACTTCCCTTAATATACTTTTTATAACCATCTTCATTAGTATATATTATTGGCTTTACACTATAATTTTCTTCAATTTCTTCAATAAATTCTCTAAGGTCTTTTTGTATTTGGCTAACAGAAGAAAAAGAAAAGTAGTTTCCACTTTTTTCAACATCAACAACAGGAGGCATATCTAAATGTTCTATCGCGACAGTATTTATAAAATTTATTGCCTGCTCCTTTCCTGATTTTCCAAAACGGAAAAAATGATATGCACTAACAAATATTCCTTCTTCCTTTGATTGAATGTAGTTTTCCTTATATTTCTTATCAATAAAGTCTATTCCTTCTGTTGCTTTAATAAAACAAAATTCAACACCACTATTTTTAACATCCTTCCATGAAATATCTTTTTGATGAGATGAGACATCTATACCTAAGACATAGTTTTCTTCATTAGGTATAACAATATTAAAATTGTTATCACTGCTTCTATAATCCAAATATCTTATTGCAAGTCTTAATGAGGCAATTATTGCAATTGAAGAAATAATTACAATAATTGCAATATAAATTTTCTTTCTCCTTTTCTTAATTTTTCTTGTTCCCACCTTAACTTCTTGGCTTTATAAAGTAGTTTTTATCCACGAAGTATTCCCTCAACACATCAATAGATTGTTTAAATTGCTTTTGAATAAATGAGTTTGTAATCTTGTTTTGAACAACATTAAAGGCAATAGAATCATCTTCTATATTAAAATCTGTTGCTTTAAGTTCTTTCAAAGAAGATATATTCATTTTTTTGTCAAACTTTTTAATAAATGAATCAAAGTTATTGCTATCCAAAGCAAATATATCATCAAAAGAAAGTATGGTATCCTTTGAATAATTATATAAGAAGGTTATATAAGTTTTTATTGTGTCTTTCTCGTTCTTGCATTCTGTCTTTTTTATTAAGCAACTATATATATTACTATCGCAAATTGAGAAATAGGCTGGACGAATTTCTATGAATTTCTTCTCCTTATTTATGCTATCTTCTTTAAACCCATCCATAAATTTCTGCATTTGAGAACCAATAAATTTAACCAAAGGTTCAATATTAATCCTACTATCCTTTACCTTATTTATTGGAAAGAGTATGGCTCCATAAATATTATTTATAGTATCCTTTATATGATAGCCACTAATGCCATATATGTTTGGAATATGATACACTTCTTTTATTTCATACCTTGTTATATTTCCTTTCTTTTCTTCTTTATTACAGGAAGAAAATGAAAAAATTAGAATAAGGGATAAAAGAAAAAGGATAAATGGTTTATTATTCATAAAAAATTAAATTATTATTTTATTTATTTTAAATATTTACTCAAAATAAGTAAATATTCACTCATTTTTTTCGTTTTGCAAATTTACAAATATAATTTCTTTGTAAATGTTTTTCTTTTTTTTATTATTCTATTTATGGAACTTTGTATTTATGTATAGAAAACAAAAAAGGGTTTATACAAATAAAAAAAATAGGCATATAAAAACTTATATGCCCTATTGTGTATATATGTTTTGTTTATTTTAATTAAAATAAGTTTTGTGGATTATTTTTAAATAGTCCAGAGGAATGAATAGTATGGAAACAATTATTTATATTTGTCACTCCTCCAAGAGAGGATGTATTTCCCAATATCCAATCATTAAATCCTGAATAACAAGTATTGATATTTTTCTTTTCTAATGGATACATAAAGGCATTCTTTGTTGCAATTCCCAAAGGATAACCATAAACTCCTACAATTTGCAAAGAAGATGCAGGAAGGGAAGAAGTGTTTAGTGCAACATAAAGTTTTTCTCCTGCCTCATTAATTATAAAGGGATGAACCTGCCATTGCTGATTTTTTTCTACACCTGTCTTTTCCCAAGTTATCTTTCTAATGTGATTCCTATCGCATGTTAGATATACATACAAAGGATCAGCAGTATTAACAAATAGTCCTATATCATCAACACTTGCAATAAACATATCCTTTCTTACACTATCGGAAATAATTGTATCTCTCATATCGGGTAAAGTTAAACCAAAGCGAAGGTTTTGCCCAGAGCCAAAAGCTATTGGTTGAATATAATAATCTATTGTTACATTATAGGAATTACCAACCTTTTTTTCCTTTTTTTCAGCAGATATATAACAAACAAAATCGTTGTAATCATTATCTCCATACCTTATATCTTCAAAGCAAGCTGTAAATCTATGCCAATCATAACCGCCATAGACCACATCTTTTGCTTGTGGAATATAGGTTATTGTTTCAATCTCCCCCTTACCTATAAGATAGGTCATCTCAATATTAGTAAGGCAAATAGTATCTTCTTCTATTGTAATAAGGGTTTGGTATCCCTCTTTTATAGGAGCTATTTTTGTTTGAAAGGGTTCTAAATTCTCAAGTTTTAATTCTCTATCTCCTCTTTTATTACTTAAACATGAAGTAAGAAGGAATGCAATTGATAGAAATAGGATAGAGTTTTTTATTAAAGAAAAATTGATATTCATATTTGTTTTTTATTAAATATAACTTAATTACTTAATTTATTTTGCAAAAATAATAAAATTTTAAAAAAAATAACAAAGAGGCTATTGTGAAATAATAAAGCCCCTTTGTTAATTATTGTTTATGAAAAGTTTCTGTTTGTTGTGGAATCTTAGGGTTGAAAAAATATTTTCAATTTATTTCAACCCCGAAATACCATTTTTTACTTAGGCTTACATTTTGTTTTTTTCTTATCAAACAGATATTTTGTTAATTTATGTGATAACAAATATCCTTTATTTGAGCTGCAAAATTAACAATTTTTTATTAAACAGCAAATTTTTTATTTAAAAAGTTTGTTTTATTGTCCTTTTTTGGTAAAGATTTATCTTAAAAAGCCACAATCTAATAATTAAAAATCAGAATGTTTAATTAAAATTATGGACTAAGAAAAAAATAATTAAAAAAAAGTTAAATATTAAGTTTAATTTATGGGTTTTGCTTAAAAAAAAGGTTTATTTTTAAGAGAAATTAATAAAACAAAGGATGGATTTTCATAGAAAATAACCTCATTTTATATGAAAAAAATATTTTTATACAAATCCTTGTTTTGCTAAACTAAAACGCTGTTTTAATTTTTTTAAACGAAGAAATAATTTACTAAAACGAAGAAATAATTTTTTAAAACGCTGTTTTATTTTACTGAAACAGCGTTTTATTTTTATTGAATTGTAAATATAAATATATAATTATATGAGTATAAAAACTTGATCTTCCGTTAGGACAACTGAACGTTGGTTGTCAAACTTCCGTTAGGACAATTAAATGCCCGTTGCGGGTATAAAAAAAGGCTGCAATTTAAATTGCAACCTAAATTATTACTATCAAAATTATTACTTTTCTATAAGAAAATTACCATCTTTCCCAATGTATGTTTTCGTCTTTAAACTTATCCTTTGGTTTTCCTTCTTCTTGTGGGTAGCCAATAGGGATTACATTTAGTGGAATTATAAATTCGGGAAGGTTTAATACTTTTTGAACTATTTTAACTCTTTCTTTGCTTGGATAAACTCCTGTCCAAACGGCTCCAAGATTTAAGGCATGAGCTGCTAAGAGAAGATTTTCTGTTGCAGCACTGCAATCTTGAATCCAATATTCTTGATTTTCTCCATCCAATGCTTTTTTCAAATTGCCACAAACAACAATTGCACAAGGTGCTCTGTGAAGCATTTTAGCATTTGGAAGCAATTGAGCCATATTATCTAAAATATCTCTTTGAGTTATTACAATAAAATCCCATGGTTGCTTATTTACAGCACTTGGAGCAGCCATTGCTGCCTTTAAAAGAGTGATGATTTGATCTTTTTCTAAGGGTTTATCGGTATAATCCCTCACACTTGAACGTGAAAGTATGTTTTCCATAGTATAAATTTGTTTTAATTTATCATCCTTTCTTGAAGAGGAGACTTTTTGTCCAAAAGATGAAAGGCATAAAACTAACGCAACTAATAATAAAATGTTTTTTCTAATCATATATTTTAGGGTTTTTATTTAAAATATTCCTTATCCCAAAGGGGAAAAACTATGCAAAAATACTATTTTTTTTATATCTTTACAAATAAATATGTAATTTTGTGATCTATGTTGGTTTATTTTAAACGTGTTTTATTTTGTTTTATTATCCTAATTCAAAGCAATATTGTTTTGGGACAAAATAGTAGTGAGACAAAAAACGAGTCTATGGCATACTCAGTGGAAGAGATGTTGCAATGGGACAAGTATCCAACCTTTGAGGTCTATGATTCCTTAATGAGAGGCTTTGCTTTGTCATATCCAACGCTTTGTCGTTTGGATACAATTGGCTTTTCAGAACAAGGGCGTTTAATTCTATCCTTAATAATAAAAGGAGATACAATTGAAAAACAATATAAGCCAAAATTTTTCTACACCTCTACAATACATGGAAATGAACTTACGGGATATATTATGTTATTAAGACTTACCCAATACCTACTATATTCCTATCAAAACCAGGATGAAAGGATAAAAAGTCTTATAGATAATGTGGATATTTATATAAATCCTTTGGCAAATCCTGATGGGACATACTTTGGGGGCAATAATTCTGTTTTTGAATCCAAAAGATATAATTCCAACTATGTGGATTTAAACAGGAATTTCCCTGATATAGTTTTGGGAGATCATCCAGATAATGAAACATATTATCAAAATGAGACCTTAGCCTTTATGTTATATTCACAAGAAAATAAATTTTCTCTTTCTGCAAATTTACATACAGGTGCTGAGGTTTTGAATTACCCTTATGATTGTTATAATTCAATTGAGAAAACTCACGCCGATAGGGATTGGTTCATTGATATATGCAATGTTTTTATGGACTCAATGCCAGATAATGTTCCTTCAAACTTTTTTAAGGATGTTTCTTCTTTGGGATATATAAATGGGGGAAATTGGTATAAGGTTTATGGGGGAAGACAGGACTATACAACCTACTTTAATAATACTCGGGAGATTACCTTTGAGCTTTCCAATAGTTATATTCTACCAACAAACCAATTAAACAATTATTGGAATTATTTAGGAAATAGTTTAATCTCCTATATTGAGCAGTGCAAAAAGGGACTTGAAGGTTTTGTTAGAGATTCTCTAACAGGAGAGGGTTTAAAGGCAAAAGTTTTTATTGAAAATCACGATTCTTTTCATTCAGAGGTTTATTCCTTAGAAGAGGGTGGATATTATTATAGACCAATTCTTCAAGGTACATATTCAATTACCTATTCTCTTGAAGGGTATTTACCAAAAACCATAACAAATTTGGAAATTTATCCCCATCAGATGAAAAGACAGGATGTGTTTTTAGTAAAGGATGAAAATTCTATAAAGGATTTTAAGGATAATAATAATGATTCTTTTTATCTTTATCCAAATCCAGCTAAGGGATATGTAGTTTTGGATATAGAGAAAGGAGAAAAATATATTGGAAAGGAGTATAGGATTTTAAATTCTTTGTCTATGGAGGTGAAAAAGGGAAGAATTGTTGGAAGAAAAACATATATAGACATTTCTGAATTTAAAAGTGGGGTTTATATTTTTTCAATAAATAATAGTAGTATTAAATTTATAAAGCAATAAAATCTAATTAGTAGCTATATGAAAAAAAGACTAATTATATGTTTTCTTTTTTTGGGATTATTGAATATCTCATTAAAGGGACAGGATATTTTAAGTGGTGAGAAGATTGTAGCGGAAGAAGAAAGTGTTTCTACTCCTTTTTTCTCTGCTATTGTTGGTTGGACCTTTCCACAGGGGGATATGCTAAAAAGTTATAAGAGTTTTATGCACTTGGGTGCTAATTTAGGATGGAAAACATATAGTAATTGGGTTTGGATGGTTGAATTTGGCTTTGGTTTTGGAAGTGATAATGCCAAAGAAAAGGATGAAATACTCTCCAATATGATGACCTCGCCCAATGACGGCTTTGTTATATCCTCAGAAGGCTCTGATGCGGGAGTTGTGGCTTTTAATAGAAATTTGTCAATAGGGGTTAAGGTTGGTAAATTATTTACTCTATCTTCTAAAAGACCTAATTCGGGAATATTGTTTCAAGTAGGCGGAGGTTTTTTACAGCATCAGATAATATACCAATCAACCTTAGAGATAGCAAAACAATTGGAAGGGGATTACGCATACTTGTATGATAGGCAAAAAAGAGGGTTTTCATTAAGTGTGTTTTTAGGATATATGCACTTAGGAAGAGAAAACTTTACTAATTTTTATGCAGGTATTGAAATAAATCAAGCATGGACTTTCCTAACAAGAGAATATCAGATAAATTATAATGATTCCTACAATAGGGTTTTTAACGATAGGACAATTACAATTAAGGCTGGATGGCTTTTTCCTTTCTATGGTCGTAAGGCAGATAAGGAATACTATTATTAAATTAAAGTATTATAATACATAAATGAGACAAATATACTCCTTTTTCATCTTTATTTATAACCTACTATTGAATATATTTTCCCTATTCAATAATAAGGCAAAACTTATTCTTAGAGGTAGGAAGGAGTGTTTTGGGATATTGAAAGAAAAAATAAAGGATGAGGATAAGATTGTTTGGTTTCATGTTTCCTCTCTTGGGGAATTGGAACAAGCAAAACCACTAATTGAATGTTTTAAGGAAAGATTCCCTGGGTTTAAAATCCTACTTTCCATATTTTCTTCTTCTGCTCAAAAGGCTGCCTTTTCATATAATGGGGTTGATATTGCTGTTTATATGAAAGGAGATTCAATATATAATGCAAAAAAATTTATAGAATATGCTCACCCAAGTTTAGTTTTTTTCATAAAATATGAGTTCTGGTTCAACCATATTATAGAGGCATCAAAAAAAGGTGCTAATATATATTATGTATCTCTAATTTTAAGAAAGGGGCAATATTTCTTTTCTCCTTTTTCTTTTTGGTTTCAAAAACAATTAAGAAGGATAAACTACTTCTTTGTTCAGGATGAAAAAACCCAATCCTTGTTAAAGAAAATTGGAATTGAAAATACACTTGTTACAGGCGATACTCGCTTTGATAGGGTTGCAGAAATTGCAAATAAGGTTAAAGATTTTCCAATAATAAAGAATTTTATAAACGAAGAAAAGGTTATTCTCTTGGGAAGTTCTTGGCAAAAGGATGAGAAATTATTTAAAGAGGCTATTGGGAAAATAAATACTAAGTTTAAATTAATAATTGTTCCACATCAAATAGAGGTTTCTCATATAAATTATATAAAGAAATTATTTCCAAAAGCCATACTATATTCCGATATATTCAATACAAGCTACACCAATATCACAAATACAGATAAAATATTAGTTATTGATTCAATTGGAATACTCTCTTCATTATATCAATATGCAACAATTGCATATATAGGAGGAGGATTTGGAAAAGGAATACATAATATATTGGAGGCTGCAATATACTCTAAGCCCATAGTTTTTGGAAAAAAATACAATAAATTCAAAGAGGCAAAGGACCTATTGGAAGAAAAAGGGGCATTCTCTGTTAGAGATTCAAGAGAATTAACTAATATATTAAATACTCTTTTCTTAAATGAGAACTTTTATAATAATGCCTGCAATTCCAATACAAAGTATGTAGAAGAAAATATAGGCTCATCGGAAAAAATAATCAAGAAAATAGAAAACATAATTTAGTATGGCAAAAAGAATTTGGTATAGTATATTTTTCGTTTCTGCTTTTTTTCTCTTTTTTTCTTGCAGTCCCTATAAGCATATAACACAAAATGGATACCTTTTAAAGGAAAACAAAATTATTATTCATCATTCAGATGATAATATAGAAAAGTCGGAATTTAAAAATCTTTTAAAACAAGAACCAAATACAAAGTTTTTGGGTTTTAAAATGAGGATGTATATATATTCTCTTTCAAAAAGGGGAGAGGATTCCACTATGAATTTCTTTTCAAAAAACCTTTTCCGCCGCTTAGGTGAAAAACCAGTAGAATATAATGACGATTTGGCTTATCGTTCCTTAGAAGACATTAGAGGATACCTTAAAACTAAGGGTTGTTTTAATGCAACGGCAACAGATAGCATAAAAATTAAAAAGAGAAAGGCAAGTGTATATTACTATATTGACATAAAGGAAAGATATAAGATAGATTCCCTTATAATATCTTCAAAGGATAGTTCAATACTTTCAGAGGTTTTGGATATAATGTCTTTAAGTCCAATAAAGAAAGGCATATATTATGATGAACAAGTTTTTTCTTCGGAAAGGGATAGGCTAACTTTGGAGATGAAAAAACGAGGATATTATGACTTTACAAAAGAATATGTAGTTTTTAATGTTGATACAAGTAATAACAATAATAGGGTTAGGATAAATTTAGATATACTTCCAAGAACTATAATAAGGACGGATAGTTCAAAAAATGGAATACAAAGCATTGTTACTTCATTTAAGAAATTTAAGATAAAGAATATATACATCTATACTAATCATTTAATGCAAACAAGTTTGAATAACGAAATAGAATTTGATACTACAATACTATTTCATCGTCAAAAGGACAAGTATGCATTAAACAGATATGTCATAATATCTACATTGCCAAAAACGATGAAGATAAAACCCATATTGCGAAGTGTTACCTTCCAAAGGGATAGTTTGTTTTCTCCCTCTTTTGCAGAGCAAACCTATAACGCATTAAACCAATTGAGGAATTTTAAGTTTATTGACATATCATATATTCCTACAATAGTAGATAAGAATAAAAATTTATTGGATACAGCTTATTTAGATTGTGTAGTAAAACTTTCACCAAGCAAACCAATAATGCTTTCAACTTCATTGGAGGCAAACTTTTCTAAGGTGACAAATTCTCTTTTGGCATCCAACTCTTCCAATCTGGGAATGGAATGGAATATGAGCTTCCAGCATAGAAACATTTTTAAGGGAGCAGAAATCTTTTCTTTTAGTCCAAAGGTTGCATTAGAAATGAAGAGTGATATTTTCAATACAAAAGACACAATTAATAAATGGTCATTAGTTAATGCCTTTGAGGCAGGTTTTGATTTCTCTTTGGAATTACCTCGTTTTCTTATTCCATTTGGAACAAGGCTATATTCAATGCAATTTATGCCGCACACAACAATAAAAACGGGTTATAATTATCAAAAAAGAACATATTTTGAACGTTCAATCTTCAATCTAAATTTTGGATATAGTTGGAATAAGACCACCAAATTCTCACATGCAATAATACCAATGGAAATAAACTTAGTGAAAATTGATATTACTTCCCCTTCATACGCTGATTATATAGCTGTTTTGGATAAGAGAACTCAATATCAATATTCCGATCACTTGGTGACAAACACTCGTTATAGCTTTCAATATAATGGACAAGACCTTTTGAAAAAAGAAGACTTTACATATATTCGTTTAAATGTAGAGTCCTCAGGTAATATTTTGCATCTTTTAAGTGATGCTTCAAAGATTAAGAAGAATAATGAAAATAGTCAATATACAATATTTGACATTCCGTATTCTCAATATGTAAGAACGGATATTGACTTTAAGCAATACTATTATATAACAAAGAGGCAGGTTTTGGTTTTAAGAACATACGCTGGTATAGGTATTCCTTATGGAAATTCAACTGCTCTTCCATACGAAAAAAGCTTTTTTGCGGGAGGTAATAATAATCTTCGTGCTTGGGAATTGCGGGAATTGGGTCCGGGAAGTTCAAAGACGGATGACTCAGAGTTAAAATACGATCGTTCGGGTGATATGACTTGGGGAGCAAATATTGAATATCGTTTTCCAATAATAGGAATTTTTGAAGGGGGAGCATTTATTGATGTGGGAAATATTTGGACTATTCACTCTCAAGAGAACTTTAAAGGAGGTCAATTTAAGTTTAACTCCTTCTATAAGGAACTTGCAACAGGCGTAGGTCTTGGTTTAAGAATAAATCTTCAATTTCTAATACTCCGTTTGGACTTTGCCGTTAAGGCTTACGACCCTTCAAAAGATATGAAAGATAGATTTGTACTTCCAAAAACAACATTCAACCAATTAAAGATAAACTTTGGAATAGGGTATCCTTTCTAAAAAGGAAAATAAATTTTATTTTAGAATACTAAAACAAGGAAAAAATTAAAAAAAACGAAGAATTAAAAAAATAATTCTTCGTTTTTTTATAGTATTTTTTGTGTTTTACAAAAATGTATTTATATTTGTGCCCACAAAAGTTTTAAAATAAACGTAAATTTATAAAAAACTAACACATTATTTATATGAAAAAATATTACATTTTGGCAATTGCTCTACTTTTTGTTTCATGTTCGTCTTCTTGGACGAATTATAAGGCGGCAATGACGGGCTATTATATAAAAGGAAACGAAAAGAGCTTGAAGTATCTTCTAAAAATGCATGAAAAATTGGTAAAAGACGCCACTTCATACGAAGAATTGCCTCCTCCTGGTATTTGTGCTGACTATGGTTATCTTCTTATTCAAAAAGGAGAAGTAGAAAAAGGAAAAGAATTAATGATAAAAGAAACCATATTTTATCCTCAGTCAAAGAAATTTATTGATGAAAGATTAAAAAGTTTAGAAAAATGAAAAAGTCAAAATTACTAATTATTGCTCTGCTTTTAATATTCCCCTTTTCCTTATATCTAAATGCTCAAACAAGATTAGAAATGTACGAAAAGGTGTATGAAGAAAACCCAAAAGGAATCCTAATTATGCCTCCAATAAACCAAACAGAAGAGTATTTTGCCAAAGATTTTGTTTATGGAAGTTTAAATACTACCCTAATAGAAAAAGGTTATTATGTATTTCCTCCTATATTGTCTTTGGACTTTTTTGAAAAAGATAGCAATTTTTCTTCAGAAGATTTACTGAATTATTCAATGAAACAACTAAAAGACACCTTTAATTGCGATGCAGTTCTCTTTACAATAATAACACAATGGAAAAAACCTACCTTTATAGGACCTAAAGCTGAGGTGACAATAGAATATATTCTTAAATCTGCAAAAACAGATAGAATAATATTCAACAGAACTTGTCAAGTAATTTATACTTCAAGTAAAAGATCATGGGGAACGGAAGGATCATTATTTGCTCCTATAATAAATTTATTTACTGGTAGGGCAATAAAAACACCAACTGCTGACCTTGAAGCAGTATTTTCAGGTAATGAACGTATTTTTTCAGATTTGCCTTATGGAGAAAATCATCCCGATTTTCTTAAAGACCAAGATGAGAAAACAGAAAAACAGAATATTATCTTAACTGTATATGATATTGTAATACATCATCATTATTAATTTTTTTGAATATTAAACCTCTTCTCCAAATAATGTGGCAGAGGAACAATCATTTATTCTTACATTAACATAAGAGCCAACTTTTAAATCTTTCTTATCAAAGATTACAACCTTGTTTTGGGATGTCCTTCCAAAGAGTTTCTCTTTGCTCCTTTTTGAAAAACCTTCTATTAAAACCTCAAAAACCTTTCCAACATCCTTCTTATTGCTTTCCAAAGATAGGCTTTGCTGTAAGAGAATTATTTCATTTAGTCTCCTATTTTTCTCTTCAGGGGAAACATTATCCTTATATTTTTTCGCTGCAATTGTGTTTTCTCTTTCAGAATAGTTAAACATAAAGGCATAATCATAGCCAACTTCTTTCATAATTGAAAGAGTTTGCTTATGATCTTCTTCTGTTTCTGAAGAGAATCCTGCAATAATATCCGTACTTATTGAACAAGAAGGGATGTATTTCTTAATTAGGCTTATCTTTTCAAGGTATTCCTCCCTTGTATATTTTCTATTCATCCTCTCTAATACAACATTGCTTCCCGATTGTACAGGAAGATGAATCATTTTACAAATATTATCCCTTTGAGCTATTGTTTTTATTAGTTCCAAAGAAATATCCTTTGGATGAGATGTTGAAAAACGTATCCTTAATAATGGAGATATATCCGCTACAAGAGCGATAAGTTGAGCAAAATTCACCACTTTGTCTTCTTCAATCCACATATATGAATTGACATTTTGCCCTAAAAGGGTAATTTCTTTATAACCTTGTTCAAATAAATCCTTAGCTTCACTTAAAATTGTCCTATAATCCCTACTTCTTTCTTTGCCTCGGGTAAAAGGAACAACGCAATATGAACAGAAGTTTTCGCAACCTCGCATTATGGAAATAAAGGCACTGACTCCATTTGTATCAAGACGAATGGGAATAATCTCTGAATAGGTTTCCTCTTTTGAAAGAAGTACATTAGCAGATCTTTTACCCAGAGACACTTCTTCAAGCATTTGAGGAATCTTTCTATAAGAATCAGGACCTACAATTAAATCAACAGAGCGATTTTCTTTAAATAACTCTTCTTTTAATCTTTCAGCCATACATCCTAAAACGCCGATTTTTAGATGAGGTTTCTTCTTTTTCAAACTCTCAAATTCAGATAAACGTTTCTTTACTCTTTGTTCTGCATTTTCTCTTATTGAACATGTATTAACAAAAATTAAGTCTGCCTCTTCCAAAGAAGAAATATCGTATCCGTTTTCTTTTATAATTGCTCCTACAATTTCACTATCCGCCTGATTCATCTGACATCCGTAGGTTTCTATATATACTTTCTTCATATCCTTTCTTAGTAATTTATGTAGTTTTTTCTTGCAAAAAATGTTATTTATAGTTTAAAAGAATTTCATCAACAACCTTTCTTACCCCTATTGTGGCTTTTTCTTGAATCACCTCTATGTTTTGCCCTCTTACATCTACATTAAGGGGATCAACTAAAAACTTTTTGCAATCCTTCTTTGTATAATGTATCAATCCAGCAGCAGGATATACAACCAAAGAAGAGCCAATAACAATGAATATATCTGCTTTTTGAGTAATTGAAATTGCATTTTCCATCATTGGAACAGCCTCTCCAAACCATACAATGTGGGGACGCAACGGCTCACCATAAGGATCTTTGTCATCCTTTGAAAGAAATCCTTTTTTAATATCCACAATATAGGAGGGATTTCTCACCGAACGAGCCTTTTTTAATTCTCCATGCAAATGAATAACCCTACTACTTCCTGCCCTTTGATGAAGATCATCCACATTTTGAGTTATAATATCCACATTGAAAAACTCCTCTAAGCGAACCAAATCCTTATGTGCCATATTGGGTTCTACACTTAAAAGGTTTTTTAATCTTTGATTATAGAAATTCCTCACTAAATCGGGATTCTTTTTCCAACAATCAAAGTTTGCTACATCTTCAATTCTGTGCTTTTCCCATAAACCATCAGCATCTCTAAACGTACTTATACCACTTTCCTTACTTATTCCCGCTCCCGAAAAAACTACAATATTTTTCATTTTCTACCTTATTTAGTGATTATTTTTCCTCTTTTTCTTCCTTTTCTTCTTGCAAAGAAGATATACCTTTACTTATAATTTCATAAATCCTTCTTTCATTTTCATCAAGCAACTTTTTATGCTCTTCCATAATTTGATAATCCTTCCTCTTTGCAGGTCCTGTTTGAATATCAAAAGGATTGTTTTTTTCAATATTTTCTATTGTTTGGTCAATTATAGGAGTAAGAATTTCAAATGGAATATCCTCTTTTTCCAATTGTTTTTTTGCTATTCCATAAAGATAGTTAGTGAAATTATTTGCAAATATTGCAGAAATATGCAGGTGCTTCCTCTTTTGAGAAGAAAGAAAATATATTTTATTTCCCAAAGACGTAAATAAATTTTCTATTTTCCTTAAACTTTCTGAACTATTTGCCTCAATACATAGAGGAATAAGAGAAAAACTTAATTGATTATCCTTTTTCAAAGAATAGACAGGGTATATTACACCATAGTTTTTTGCTCTCTTGCTTAAAACTTCCATTGGTTTAGTCCCAGAACAATGAACCAAAATCCCCTCTACATTATCCATATTTTGAAGAGATTCTTCAATGGCATTATCCTTAACGGCAAGAATTATAAGATCTCGTTTAAGAAATTTTTCATTATTCCCTCTTGAAGAAAGAAAAACAACATCCCTTTTCAAAGAAAGTAGGGCATTATAAAAATGCCATCCCACATTTCCTTGTCCAATTATAGTTATGGTTTGAATTTCCTTTTCTTTCACCTTGTTTTTTTCTTATTTTTCCTCTTTCCTATCTTTAATAAACAAAATTAAATAATAGAAATTGTTTTCACTGCCCTTTCTATTCTTTCAATTGTTTCTTTTTTTCCTAAAAGATGAGCTATCTCAAAAAGGTCTGGTCCCATTGCTTTACCGACCAAAGATAGCCTTAAACAATTCATAAATTGTCCTAAGTTAATTTCCCTTTCTTCAATAAAGTTATGAATTGTTTCATTTAATGTATTGCTTTCAAAATTATCTAAAATATTTAATCTCTCTGCTAAAACATATAAGTCATCATTTGTTGATGGTTTCCAGCGTTTTTTAATTACCTTTTCATCATAAGAATTGGGTGCTATAAAGAAAAAAGATGACTGCTCCCATAATTCATTAACAAAGGAGCATCTTTCCTTTACCAAATAGACAACCTTTTCTACATAATTTATATCAAAGTCTATACCTTTTTCTTTCAATATTACAGAAAAATCTTCTGCTAAAACCCTATTAGGTCTTTGCTGCAAATATTGATGATTAAACCATTTAGCCTTTTCTAAGTCAAATTTAGCCCCACTAAGTGATATTCTATCTAAGGAAAACAAAGAAATTAATTCCTCCAATGAAAAAATATCCCTATCCAAACCCGGATTCCATCCCAAAAGAGCAAGCATATTAATTACAGCCTCTGGTAAATATCCGCTTTCTCTATAACCTGAGGATACTTCATTAGTCTTTGGATCAACCCAAATTAGAGGAAAGACAGGAAAACCTAAACGATCACCATCTCTTTTGCTTAATTTTCCATTGCCATCTGGCTTTAATAATAGTGGCAAATGAGCAAATTCTGGCTTTGTTTCCTCCCAATCAAAAGCCTTATACAACATAATATGTAAGGCAGTTGAAGGAAGCCATTCCTCACCTCTTATTACGTGAGTAATATTCATTAGATGATCATCTACAACATTAGCTAAATGATAGGTTGGCATGCCATCTGACTTAAAGAGAACCTTATCATCCAAGAGGTTGGAGTTCATTTTCACCTTGCCTCTTATTAAATCATCAATCTCAATTGTTGTATCCTTAGGAAAAAGAAAACGAATGACATAAGGAGTATTCTCTTTTAAAAGTCTTTTAACCTCATCCTGAGGTAGGGTAATAGAATTTTTAAGACTTTCTCTTGTAGAGCTATCATATTGAAACGTTTTTTTCTCACTCTCATATTGCTTTCTCATTGCATCTAACTCCTCATTTGTGTCAAATGCATAGTAGGCATTTTTGCTATCTATTAGTCTTTGAGCATATTCTTTGTAAATTTCCTTCCTATCACTTTGCCTATATGGTCCGTAATCTCCTCCTTTTTGAACTCCTTCATCAAAGTTTAAATTCAGCCATTTAAAGGTTTCTATTATATATTCTTCTGCTCCCGGAACAAAACGTCCTTGATCCGTATCCTCTATTCTAAGAATGAAGTCTCCACCATTTTTCTTTGCAAATAAATAATTGTATAATGCCGTTCTCACACCTCCAATATGCAATGGTCCTGTTGGTGAGGGAGCAAAGCGTACTCTAACTTTTCTTTCCATTTTTAAGGATTTTTATAAAAATAATTAAGATGCAAATATACAAAAAGACAATTAAAGACATTTTTATATAGACTATAATTCATAAAATAATATTTTTTCACGTTTTTTTAACATTTCCGACCCCATTTTTTGCCAAATTTTAACATAATTTTATCAAAAATTGCCCGTTTTTTAACATTTTTTAACATTTCATTCAATTTTTGTCGGCAACCGACCTTTGTTTTTCCTAACGGAATTTCAATTTTTCAAATTATTAATTATCAATATAATCCAAATAAATTTTAATATATTTTTCCAGAATTTTAATTAAAAAAACCAAATTCTAATTTTTTCATTAAAAAAACGAAGATTTCTTCAAATAAAACGCTGTTTTATTTTGCTAAAACGAAGAAATAATTTACTAAAACAGCGTTTTATTTTACTAAAACGAAGATTTGTTCAAAGATAATATGCTAATAATGAAGCGATTATTTTGTAAATATAAAGAAAAATGAAATTTGGGGGAAATATTATGCTTTTGCCCTTAAAAGAAACTTTGTTTTGGCAAAGATATAAAATTATTTTCAATAATGCAAACGGGAAATTTCAGTTTTGAAATTTTGAATTTAACATTTGAAAGAAAAAATGTTAAATATTTTTTTAAATTGATAATTTTCTATGTTATCTATCTCTATATTAGAATAAAGAATTGCTTATAATTTCTATTTTATCAGCAGATATTATTATTAAAACTTGCAAAATTTGCACGTTTTAACAATAATATGATTACTTTGATTGTGATTTAATATTATTTTTTCCCTATTGAAATATTAAACATCTTTTCCGCCACATTAAGCATTTCATTTTAAAAATCGGAATAAATATATAATGAAAAGGAAGAAATTGTTTATTTTTTTCTCAATTTTTATAGATTGATTTATAGGATGTAGTAATATTTATTTAAAAAAAAGTGAATTTTTTTTTGAAAAAAACTTTGTAGGTAAAAAATAATTTATACTTTTGCAAACCGAAAAAACAAGGAAAGAAACAAAATGAGAAAGCGATTTTACTTACTATGACAAGAATTTGTTGTCAATTGTATCAAAAAACGTATTAATAAAAACCAAGTATAGGATAACTTTTCTCACAACTAATGTTCTGAATTGATTTTGACGGAATTTAAATAGCAAGTAAAAAGAATACGAATAATGAATGGAAAGGAGCCGTAAGGCTCCTTTTGTCTTTATATCCTTTTTGCTTTATTTTCTTTATATAATCATAGATTCATTATTTGTAGAATGGCGTAATAAGGAATTTTATTATCTTTGCCATTAATAAAGAAATTAGTTTTAAGTGGCAAAACCAGCGATTTTACATAAGGGAGATGCAATTGGTATAGTTTGTTCTGCAAGAAAGGTTAATCTTTTTGAGATAAAAGATGCAATAAATCTTTTTAATAGTTGGCAATTACAAGTAATCTTAGGCAAAACAATACATTTGGAGGATAACCAATTTGCAGGTAGCGATGAGCAAAGGAGGGAAGATATTCAATTTTTCCTCTTCAATAAGCAAGTAAAAGCTATATTTATTGCTCGTGGAGGCTATGGTAGTATCCGGATTTTAGACAAATTAAACTTCGCCTCTTTCAATAAGACACCCAAATGGATAATTGGATACTCTGATATTACTGCTATATTAAATCATATATTCTTTACACAAGGAGCATGTTCTCTTTTAGCAACAATGCCAATTAACATTAAGGAAGAGAATTTCTCATCTTCTTCCATAGAAACCCTACATAATTGTTTGTTTAATGAAAAAGAAATGGAAAGAATTTATCCTAACTCTCCATTAAATATAAAAGGTAGGGCAAAGGGAGAGGCAATTGGAGGAAATCTTTCTGTATTATATAGTCTATTAGGTTCAATTTCTTTTGGTGATACCAAAGGAAAAATTCTTTTCATTGAGGATTTAGATGAATATTTATATCATATAGATAGGATGATGCAGTCACTTAAAAGAGCTGGAAAGCTAAAAAGTTTAAGTGGATTAGTCGTTGGAGCTTTTACAAAGATGCATGATAATGATATTCCTTTTGGAAAAACTGCCCAAGAGATTATATTGGATGCGGTAAAAGAATATAACTATCCTGTTTGTTTTGATATTCCTTTTGGACATATTGAAGAAAGAAATGAGGCATTTATTATTGGTAAGACCACAAGTTTAATTGTGGGGGAAGAAAACGTTGTAATAGTGCAATAGGAATGGAAAATAATAAGTCATTTGGGGATAAGGGAGAAAGGATAGCTTTGGAATACTTAATTGAAAAGAAGTATTTAATATTAGAAACTAATTATAAAAGTGGAAGAAATGAAGTAGATATTATTGCCAAACATAGAGGCGATATTGTTTTTATAGAGGTTAAGACAAGAGCAACGGAGGTTTTTATCCATCCCGAAGAGGCAGTTAATTTGGAAAAACAAAGATCTATAATTAGTGTAGCTAACAATTATATCCTAAAAAATAATATTTTTGCCAACGCAAGATTTGATATAATATCCATTATTTTAAATGAAAAGATAGAAATTAACCATATTGAAAACGCATTTATGCCAATGCCACGTTAAATTATGGAAGAAGAAAAATTGTATTATAGTATAGGAGAGGTTTCCCTTGTTTTAGAAGTTTCACTTCCAACACTTAGGTTTTGGGAAAAAGAATTTAAACAAATAAAACCTCAAAAGAATAAAAGAGGAGTAAGATATTATACAATGGAAGATATATCCTTGTTAAAGCAAATAAAGTATCTTACCAAAACATGTGGATATACCTTAGAGGGAACAAAGAATATATTAAAGAATAAGACGCTTTCACTATTTGAAAACAAGGAAGAAAATAAGGATATTGAGATGGTAGAAAATCTAAAAGAAATAAAGGACTTCCTATTAGAACTAAAAAATATGCTATGAACATACTTATAATATGCAAAGACAACAATGAATATTGCTCAATTGCTAAGGGGTGGTTGAATAATTTGAATCCTTCGTGGAATATCTTTTTTTTGGATACATTAGAAAAGGATACGGAGATTGATTATTTAGTTGATCTTTCCTTAGAGGCTCAAAAAACAAAAGTAGAAGCAAAAAGTACAATACTATATCCAATAAATAGGAATATACTTCCTTATAATATATCCTCATTAACAGATACGGAAAGAGAAAAAGCTAATTTGGAGATTAATCATTTTTGCTTTTTTCTTAGTGAAAAGATATTTGGCAAAAGTGAAATAATATGTAATAACACCTTGTGTAGGAATTTTGAAATGGATGTTAATAATTCCTGTAAAGGATGTAAAATAAAAAACACAACAATATGAAGAAAAATATAGCCCTAATTGCAGGTGGAGATTCCAAAGAAAGAGAAGTGTCTTTGCTTTCTGCTATGGAGGTGGAGAAAAACTTGGATAGAGAAAAATATAATGTTTATAAAATCATATTAGAAGGCAATTTGTGGTATTATGAACAAGGAAACGAAAAAGTTTTTGTTGATAAAAATGACTTCTCTCTTAATTTCCCAGAAGGGAAAGTTCTTTTTGATGGAGTATTTATTATAATTCATGGAACACCAGGAGAAAATGGATTACTGCAAGGCTATTTAGAGATGCTAAATATTCCTTTTGCCTCTTGTTCTTCTTTGGTTTCTGCCATAACTTTTGATAAGGCTGTTTGCAATAGTGTTGTTAGAGAGTTTAATTGCGTTAAGGTGGCTAAAAATGTCAGCTTCTACAAAAACCATATCTTAGATTTGGATACCATAACCAAAGAATTGAATTTTCCACTCTTTGTTAAACCTTCACAAGGCGGCTCAAGCATCGGCATGAGTAAGGTTTTTAATAAACAAGACTTAGAAAAAGCAATACAGAACGCCTTTATGGTGGATGATAAGATAATTATAGAAGAATTTATCAAGGGTAGGGAGCTTACTTGTGGGGTTTTGCTTTGTCAAAACAAGATCATTTCTTTTCCAATTACTGAAATAATATCCAAAAATGAGTTTTTTGATTACGATGCTAAATATAAGGGATTGTCAAATGAGGTGACACCGGCTCAGGTTAGTGATTCAATAAAAGAAAAAGTGCAAAAAACAGCCGAAATCATCTATAAAAATCTAAATTGTCAAGGAGTGTGTAGGATAGATTTTATTTTGGAGGAAAAAAGTGAAGAATTGTATTTCTTAGAAATAAATACCATACCCGGACAATCAGAAATGAGCATAGTGCCTCAGCAAGTTCGCTCTAAGAATTGGACAACACAGCAACTATATTCAAAGATGCTGGATGAAATTCTATAGAAAAAGATAATCAAAAATAAAGAAACAATAAAAGTCAAACAAAATATAATAACAAAAATAAATGATTGATTACACATTAAATTATAAGGTAGCAGACATAAACCTTGCATCCTTTGGTAGAAAAGAAATAGAGATAGCTGAAAAAGAAATGCCGGGACTTATGTCTTTAAGAGAAAAATATTCAAAAGAAAAACCTCTTAATGGCGTAAGGATAACCGGATCTTTGCACATGACGATTCAAACTGCTGTTTTGATTGAAACACTTGTTTGTTTAGGAGCAGATGTTCGTTGGGCTTCTTGTAATATTTTCTCAACACAAGATCATGCAGCAGCTGCAATAGCAAAAAGTGGAGTTCCAGTCTTTGCTTGGAAGGGCGAAAGCTTAGAAGAATATTGGTGGTGCACAATTCAAGCACTCTCTTTCCCTAATGGAAAAGGACCACAGCTTATTGTTGATGACGGAGGAGATGCAACCCTAATAGTACATAAAGGATTTGCCGCAGAGAATGACGCAACTATATTGGATAAAACCCCTTCTTCAACAGAGGAAGCAATAATATTAAAAACCCTAAAAGAGGTCTTAAAGGAAGATAATCAAAAATGGCATAATACCCTTAAAGAATTGAAAGGCGTTAGCGAAGAAACCACAACAGGAGTTCATCGTTTGTATCAAATGATGGAAAGAGGAGAATTGTTAATTCCTGCAATTAATGTTAATGATTCAGTAACTAAATCAAAGTTTGACAACCTTTACGGATGCAGAGAGTCGCTTGCAGATGGCATAAAGCGTGCTACCGATGTAATGATTGCAGGAAAGGTTTGCGTAGTTTGCGGATATGGAGACGTAGGTAAGGGATGTGCTCATAGCATGAGAAGCTATGGAGCAAGGGTTATCATAACCGAGATAGACCCAATCTGTGCCCTACAAGCAGCTATGGAAGGTTTTGAAGTAACAACACTGCAAAATGCCCTTAAAGAAGGAAATATCTTTGTTACAACAACAGGAAATAGGGATGTTATAACAAGCAATGATATGCAAAATATGAAGGACGAGGCGATAGTTTGTAACATTGGACACTTTGATAACGAAATTCAAGTAGAGCAATTAGAAAGATTGGAAGGTATTAAAAAAATAAATATAAAACCTCAAGTTGATAAATACATATTCCCTGATGGGCATTGCATATATCTTTTGGCAGAGGGAAGATTAGTAAATTTAGGTTGTGCCACAGGACATCCTTCATTTGTTATGAGTAATTCTTTCACCAACCAAGTCCTTGCACAGATTGACTTGTGGAAAAACAAGTATGAAGTGGGAGTTTATCGCCTTCCAAAACACTTAGACGAAGAAGTAGCAAGACTACATTTAGAAAAAATTGGCGTAACTCTAACAATCCTTACAGATGAACAAGCAAAATATATAGGAGTTGATAAAAACGGACCATATAAAGCAGAACATTACAGATATTAGTGAAGAATATATTTAGAATATTTAAGTATTTAAGGAGCTTTAAACGAGAATGTGCCTTAAACATATTTTTTAATTTAATCTATGTTTTTGCATCTTTGTTTTCCTTTATTATGGTTATACCATTTGTATCCGTACTTTTTGGAATAATAAAAGCTCCAAAGGTTTGTCCTGAATTTGCCTTTGACAAAGATATTCTAATAGATTACTTCTCCTATCAAATAAATTATTATAGCCAAAATTATGGTTTTTTCCAATGCCTTATCGTTCTAAGTTTGGTTTATCTATTTTTTATATTTCTTTCTACCTCTTCTCGCTATGCAGCTATGTATTTTCTTGCACCCATTCGCAATGGCGTTATAAGAGATCTTAGAAATGATATATACCATAAAATAACAATACTGCCCCTTTCCTTTTTTGCCATAAGACAAAAGGGAGATTTAATTTCAAGAATGTCTTCCGATTTGTCGGATATTGAAATTTCAATTATGAGTTCCTTGCAAACAATTGCAAAAGACCCTGTCATGGTTATTGTTTTTCTAATAACTCTTATAATAATTAGTCCAAAACTTGTATTATTTGTTGCAATTATACTTCCCCTTGCCCTATTTATAATAAGGAAAATAGGGAAAAGTCTAAATAGAAACTCACAAAAGGGACAAAAACAATTAGGACAGCTTTTGGCAACCACAGAAGAGGCACTTGGAGCTATAAGAATAATTGACGCTTTCAACGCTGAGGATATTGTAAAAAGAAAATTTAATGAACAAAACAACATTTTCACCAAACAGCTTACCAAAATATACCGCAGAAGAGACCTTTCTATTCCTCTAACTGAAATATTTTCAATATTAGTTATGGTAATTTTGGTGCTATTTGGTGGAATGATGGTAATAAAACAAGAGATTCATCCCAGCGTTTTAATAGGTTTTGTGTTGATTTTCGCACGTATGATTTCCCCTTTGCAAAGTGTAACAACATCATACTACAACTTCAAAAAGGCAGAAGCAGCAGCTAAGAGAATATATGAAATACTTGACTCAGAGGAAAAGATAATTGAAAAGAAGGATGCTATAAAAAACATTTCCTTTAACAAGGAAATAGAGTATAAAAACGTATATTTCTCCTACTTAGAAGAGGAAAATGATGAAAAGGATGTGCTGAAAAATCTTTCTCTTACAATAAAAAAAGGAAAAACTATAGCACTTGTAGGCTTCTCTGGTGCAGGAAAGAGCACCCTAATTGACCTTTTACCCCGATTTATTGATGCTAAAAAAGGTGAAATTACAATAGATGGCATTTCAATAAAAGACTTTAATATAAATTCTCTGCGATCCATAATATCAATAGTAACACAAGAAAGCATACTTTTCAACGATACCATATATGGAAATATAGCTTTCGGAACAAAAACTACTATAAAAGAGGTTGAAAATGCTGCAAAAGCTGCCAATGCATACGAGTTTATCTCATCTCTACCCAATGGTTTTTACACCAATATCGGAGATCGTGGACTTAGCCTTTCAGGAGGTGAAAGACAGAGAATTTGTATAGCAAGGGCAATATTAAAGAATCCTCAAATTCTTCTCTTAGATGAGGCAACCTCAGCCTTAGATACCATAAGTGAAAAACTTGTTCAAAACGCCTTAGAGGCAATAATGAAAGAAAGGACAACATTGGTTATTGCCCATCGCCTCTCCACAATTGTTAATGCAGATGAAATTATAGTTATGAATAATGGAGAAATTGTTCAACAAGGTACGCATAAAGCTCTTTCAAAAGAAGAGGGAATTTATCAAGAGCTAATAAAATTACAAGCATTATAGCATACTATACAACCAAACTCAATACACAATTAGACTAAAATTACAAAAATCACAAATTATTTAACATTCTTCGCCCCTTTTTCTGACAAATTTTAACATCATTTATCAAAATTTGCCCAAATTTTAACATTTTTTAACATTTCATTCAAAAATCCAATTTTTACTATACAAAAATTTGTTAAAATTTTGTAAAATTATTAATCAATTAATCCTAAATATAATCCAAGCAAATTTTAATCCATTTTTCTAAATTTTTCATTAAAAAAACCAAATTCTAATTTTTAAAGAAAAAAAACGAAGATTTCTCCAAATAAAACGCTGTTTTATTTTACTAAAACGAAGAAATAATTTTCTAAATCTTCGTTTTAATTTTCTAAAACGAAGATTTATTCAAAGATAACAAA
>JAISIA010000035.1 GCA_031262295.1 Bacteroidales bacterium
ATAAGGCAACCCAAACCTTTAATGAGTGGAAGAAATTAAGCCAATACTTGCTTGTAAAATATATGGATGGCAACGTAAAGAAGGAAAAGGATGGCAAATTCTTAGAAAGCCCTTATCGCAAAGGACAAAATGTTGCACCATCTCAACCTTTATACAGAGCAAAATGGTATAAAGCAATAGTAGAAGACCACGGCGATGTTATAGAAGTTCCTCAAACAAAATAAGAATTAAAGAATAATCAAGTTAAATTTTTTATAAATAAAATTTCCTTATGATAGAGTAAGCTATCATAAGGAAATTCTTATCTGTCTGTAAGTATGAAAATAATTAAATTATGCTTTATAGCTATTGCTATGCTCATTCCCTACATAGCAAATTCAAATAAAATAAACAATATAAACGATGAAGCATCAATAGAAGGACATGTTTTTGATGCACAAACCCAAGAGCCTATAGCCTACGCCTCAGTTGGGATAAAGGGAACAACAATTGGAACGGTTTCAGATAATGAAGGAAACTTTGTTTTTAGAAAACTAAAACCGGGAAACTACACCTTAGTAGTATCCTTTGTGGGATATGAAAAGGTAGAAAAACAAATTTCTGTCATAGAAGGTAAATCAGTTCATGCACACATTGAATTAAAGCAAACAAAGATTATGATGAATGAAGTGGTTATTTCTGCAAGCAGAATGGAAACTTCAAAAAAGGAAGCACCTGTTATTGTCAATGTGCTATCTGAAAAAACCTTTGAACAGACAAATGCTCAGGATATATCACAAGCATTAGGCTTTCAAAGCGGAGTAAGAGTTGAATATAATTGTCAAAATTGTGGATTTCCACAAGTAAGAATAAATGGTATGGAGGGTCCTTATACTCAAATATTGATAGATTCTCGTCCTGTGCTTTCTTCTTTGGCAGGAGTCTATGGCTTAGAACAAATTCCTGTAAATATGGTTGAAAGAATTGAAGTAGTAAAAGGAGGAGCCTCAGCTCTGTTTGGCTCAAATGCAATTGCAGGAACAATAAATCTAATAACAAAAGAGCCACTTTATCCAACCTTTTCCATAGCCACCGATGCACAATTAGTTGGAATGAATACATACTCCCAAAATTTCAATTCAAATGCTGTCGTTATAAGTAAGGATCATAAGGCAGGGGCATCCTTTTATCAAACATTTAGAAAGAAAAATCCCTACGATGCAGATGGGGATGGCTTTTCTGAAATAGGTAAATTGGACGCTTTTTCCTTTGGAACTAAGGCATACTATAAGATAGACAACACTCAAAAGCTATCTTTGGAATACCATACTATGCAAGAAAAAAGACGAGGTGGGAATTTATTCTCTTTACCCGAACATGAAAGCGACATAACTGAGATGACTGAGCACAAGATTCATTCGGGAGGATTGAATTATGACTATTTTACCCTTGATGGTAAGAATCACTATTCAATATATTCTTCATTACAATACATAGATAGAGATTCCTATTTTGGAACTCATAAAGATCCTTTAGCATACGGAAAAAGCCAAGACTTTACATACTTAATTGGTCTGGGAGGAAATAATCGTTTGGATAATTTTCTGTTCCTTCCCGCAAAGATAGTCTATGGAGTAGAATACAATAATAATTTTTTGGAAGATAATATCCTTGGATACAATACCCAAATGAAACAACACACTTTCACTTATGGGGCTTTTGCACAAGTGGAATGGAATGCTAAGAAATTTAATTTTCTTTTGGGAGGACGCTTAGATAAACATAACCTAATTAAAACAACTATATTCTCTCCAAGGGTAAATCTCCTATATTCGCCTTCTGATGATATTCAAATAAGAGCCTCTTATGCCTCTGGATATAGAGCACCTCAGGCTTATAATGAAGATTTGCATGTAACACAAGTTGGAGGTTTATCCCTAAGAACGCAGTTGGCAAAAGGATTAAAGCCCGAATATTCACATAGTGTTAGCTTTTCAACAGACTATTACTTGCAAATGGGAGAAAACTATCAAGCAAATCTTCTATTGGAGGCATTCTATACCGATCTAAAAGATGTATTTGCCCTTCGTGTTATAAAATATGATAGTGCAAATAACTCAATGGTTCAAGAAAGATATAATGCCTCAGGAGCAAATATTTTTGGTGGAAGCCTCACAGCTAAGATTTCATATAAGGCAAAATATACCCTAACACTTGGATACACCCTTCAAAATAGCCGTTATAAGAAAATGGAATATTGGTCAGAGAATCCTTCGGTGGAAGGTACAATAAAAATGCTAAGAACTCCTGATAACTATGCATACGCAACACTTTTACTACAACCAATAGAGCCTTTAAATATTTCTATAACGGGAACATATACAGGGAAAATGCAGGTTCCTCACTTTGCAGGCTATATAGAAAGGGATCGTTTAGAGACAACACCGAGATTCTTTGATATAAACCTTACAGCATCCTACGACTTTGCCCTAACAAAAGATGTATTTTTGCAACTTTCCTCAGGAATTAAAAATATTTTTAATTCATTTCAGAAAGATTTTGATAAGGGTCCAGACAGAGATTCTGGATATATATACGGACCAATGCAACCAAGGACTATATTTTTGGCAATAAAGCTATTTAGCAAATGATATATTTCAATAAGGGAAAAATAATATTAAATCATGAATAAAGTGTATCATATAATTGTTAAAACTTGCAAATTTTGCAAGTTTTAACAATTATATCTGCTGATAAAACGAAAATAATAAGTAATTCTTTATTCTAATATAGAGATAGATAACATATAAAATTATCAATTTAAAAAAATATTTAACATTTTTGCCTTCAAATGTTAAATTCAAAATTTCAAAACTGAAATTTCCCGTTTGCATTTTTGAAAATAATTTTATATCTTTGCCGAAACAAAGCTTTACTAAGAGGCAAAAACGTAATATTTTCCCCAAAATTTATTTTTATTTTTGATGACAATGTAATAGATTAATTATTAGTTTATTATCTCTGAATAAATCTTCGTTTTAGAAAATTAAAACGAGGTTTTAGCAAATTATTTCTTCGTTTTAGCAAAATAAAACAGCGTTTTATTTGAATTTTTCTTCGTTTTTTTTCTGAAAAAATAAGGTTTTGAGTTTTTTAATTAAAAATCGGGGAAAACATATTAAAAT
>JAISIA010000054.1 GCA_031262295.1 Bacteroidales bacterium
ATTAAAATTTGCTTGAATTGTATTGATAATTAATAATTTGAAAAACTGAAATTCCGTTAGGAAAAATAAAGGTCGGTTGCCGACAAAAATTGAGTGAAATGTTAAAAATTCGTCAAATTATGTGTTTTTTTGAGGTCATAAATGTTAAAATTTGGGGGTTTTTGATGAAAAAAATGTTAAAATTTTTTGAAAAAATAAGATTTAAGTCTTTTTTCTTATGGAATAGCCCGACTTCCGCAAGGACAACTAAATGCCGCTTGGCGGTTTTTTGTATAGGGGATGATATAAAAGTAGTGTTTCTTTTAGATGTTGGGTATTTAGATGAGTATATATTTGGGTTGAAACAACATTGCTATGTCCCATCATATCTTTTACTGCCATTATATCTGCCCCTGAAAGAATCATCTCTGTTGCAAAGCTGTGTCTTAGAGTGTGAGGGTGAATATTTTTTTCTATTCCTGCCTTTTTTGCTATTTGTTTTATTGCTTGATATGCTGCAATACGAGAAAGATGTCCTCCTCTTTGATTTAAAAATAAAAAAGCCTCATTACCTTTTTGAGGTAATATCTTTGAGCGAGAGTTTTCTTCAAAGAGTTTTATTAGTTTAAAAGCATGCCTATTTAGAGGAACCAATCTTTGTTTATCTCCTTTACCTATTATATTTAAGACCTCTTCTTTGGGATATATATCATATAGTTTTAGGTTTAATAGTTCTGTTATTCTTAAACCAGAACCATATAGTATTTCTATCATTAGTCTAATCCAATTTCCCCTATATGTTGAGCAATCTATAACCTTTAACATTCTTTCTATTTCTTCATTGGATAGGACAACAGGAAGTGTTTTGTCCAATGAAGGAAGTTGCAAAAGTTCTGTTGGATCTGTTTCTATTATATTTTCAATTATAAGGTATTTAAAAAAGGCTCTAATTCCTGATATTATTCTTTTTAATGAACTTATTTTTAGTATTAGTTCCTCACTATCTTCTGTTGGAGATTGTATAGTGGTAATAAACTTTTGTATATGTTCATATTCTACTTGGCAAGGAGTTATTTCAGGATAGTTTTCTTTTAGAAAATTTATTAATGTCTTAGAATCTCTTATGTAGGCATCAAAGGTGTTTTCAGATAAGCCTCTTTCTAAGAGTAGGTATCCTTTAAAACTTTCCAAATACTTTTCCCACATATAATGTATATAAGAATTAGAAAACCTCTATTTTTTCTTTTTATTTTTTTGAACAGAGTATCCAAAGAAGCCTATTTGCTTTCCAAGAGCATAGTATTTCCCATGAGAGTATGCTAATAAGCCTGCTTTTTCCAATTCAAAGCTATCAGTTTCCTTATTTATGTATTTAGGATCGCAAGATATATTTACAACCTTAGCAATAAACATATCGTGTGAGCCTAATTCTTTTATATCCACAACCTGACATTCTATATTTAATGGGCTTTCTAATATTATTGGGGCAAGGACTTTTTCTGCTTTTTGATAAGTAAGTTTCATTTCCTTAAACTTATTATAATCCCTTCCTGATTTTACGCCACACCAATCTGTTTGCTTTGCCAAAAACTCTGTTGTTAAATTTAGGACAAATGCTTTTGTTTTGCTAATAATTTTATGAGAATGTCTATTGGGGCGAATTGAAACATAGCACATAGGAGGCTCAGAACAAAGGGTTCCAACCCAAGAAGCTGTAAGAATATTGTATTCTTTTTCATCTTCACCACAGCTAACCATTAGTGCAGGAAGAGGATATATCATAGTGCCGGGCTTAAAATTTCTTCTTTCCATTTCTCTTTTTTCTTTCTTTTCTTTGTTTTCTTTGTTTCTAATTTTTAATTTAATAAGTAGGATTAAATATTTATAATAGATTAACTTGTTTTGGTATAAACTTTTTTACATCCCCTTTAAAGGAAACAATTTCTCTAATAGCAGAAGAGCTAATTGAAGAATATTCCTTATTAGTTAGGAAAAATATTGTTTCTATTTCCTTATTTAATTCCTTATTTATTTGTGCTATATTTTCTTCGTATTCAAAGTCCTTATTGTTTCTAATTCCCCTTAGAATGTATTTGGCGTTTTTTTCTTTACAATAATCAACCAATAGGCAGGAATATGTATCAACCTCTATTTTATCTTCCTTAGCAAATGTATCTTTTATCCATTTTATTCTTTTATCCAAAGGAAACATTGTTTTCTTTTCTATATTAACTCCTATTGCTATTATGATTTTATCAAATAGTGGCAATGCCCTAATTAAGATATCTTCATGTCCAGTGGTTATTGGATCAAATGTTCCTGCAAATACTGCAATTTTCTTATTATTCATATTCTTTTTTAAATTTGTTTAATATATATCAGGGTTTATATTCCTATCCAAAGCCTTTGTTGAACGTTCATTTATTACATAAATAAGTCCAATTGTTAGGGAATTGTTATATAAATTCCTTTGCCACGAATCAAAATCTGGCGAAGTGGCAGGAAAACCATTTGTATAAGTAATCTTATCTCTTATTGAAATGATGGAATATTGATAACGGAAATTAAATTTTAGTTTTTCCCATATCCTAAAACGCACATCTAACACAACGGAAATATCATCTTTGTGAAATGGTTTAACAGTATTCATATCTGGTCTATCAAGCCAATGAATTGTATCTTGTGATAAGCCCCAATTTTCTGAAAAGTGAATTAGTCTTGAATATTGTAATCCTGCACCAAAAGTCCATCCTCCTTTCTTATCTTCAAAATGTAGTAGGATAGGAATTGAAATATAGCCCAAGCGAGTATCGTATTGAAAAGGGTCTCCCTTTTCTTTTGCCCCTAAAAGATTATATAATACTTCCAAAGACATTAATATATTACGCTTATTGTTCAATGGAGCACTAACTCCTAAGCCTGTATTTATACCAAAACGATTATATCCATAGACTTGATCGCCATCTAACTGAGAAATATTTCCTCTTAAAATAAGCATTCCTTTAAAAGCCTGCCCATTTACTTTAATACTCAGTAGGGATAAAACAGAAAAAAAGATTATTATAAGGTATTTATACTTCATTTTCTATGAAAATTAATTTTTATAATATATTATTCAATAACAAAACTATAAAACAATAAAATATATTGTGTTAAAACTTCTTTTTTTTACAACAAAAAAGCATCTTCTTTTCTTTGAAAGAAGATGCTTTTAAGATGAATAATAATTTCTTACTATTTCTTTCCTTTCTTTAATTCTCTTAAAGAAGCTCCAGCTTTAAATTTAACAACTTTTTTAGCTGCTACCTTTATAGGCTTTCCTGTTCTTGGGTTACGTGCTGTACGTGCTGGTTTATCAACAACAGCAAAAGAACCAAAACCAATGAAACTTACTCTTTCACCTGCTCTTAATTTATCTTCGATAACTTTTAAGAAAGCATCATAAGAAGCAGCTGAATCTTTCATTGTTGAACCTGTCTTTGCAGACATCAACTGTACAAAATCTTTTTTTGTCATATCAATAATTTTTTTATTGGTTAGTGCTGCAAATATAATACATTCCAATTATATATGGTATTTTTTTTGGAAAAAAATTATTTTTTTTATTTTTTTATAACTAAATTATCTTCAATTCTATTGCCTCTAAGGAAGTCCAAAACGCTCATTGGCTTCTTTCCACTTTGTTGTAATTCAATTATTTCAACAATTCCATCTAAGCAATAAATAACAAAACCTTCTTCTTTATTTATTGTTATATCTCCTATATTTTTTTTATGCGTTTTTTTTGTGAATTTAACTTCAAATATCTTCAATATAAGCTCGTTTTTTGTTATTTTGTCATAAAAAATTGCTCTTGCACAAGGATTAGGAGATAGTCCTCTGACGAAATTTTCTATATTTTTTCCACTATTTTCCCAATTTATATAGGTCATATCTTTATATATTTTGGGAGCTGTTGAATAGGATTGTTGAATATCTTTTTGTGAAATTACTTTATAAGAATTATTTTCTATTGCTTTTAGAGTTTTTACAACCAATTCTCCTCCCCTTATCATCATCCTATTATATAATTGACCAAATCTTTCATTAGATTCAATTGTAATCTCTTGCTGAAAAATAATTTCCCCTTCATCAATCCTATCATTTAGGAAAAAAGTTGTAAGACCTGTGGTTTTATCCCCATTAATTATTGCCCAATTTATAGGAGCTGCTCCTCTATATTTAGGAAGTAAGGAAGCATGTAGATTGAAAGTACCTTTTTTAGGCATAGAATAAACTTCCTTAGGCAGCATACGAAAAGCTACCACAATTTGAATATCTGCCTCTAAAAGGGAAAGCCTATTTAAGAAGTCTTCATCCTTTAATTTATTTGGTTGTAATAAGAAAAGGTTATTCTCTAATGCATATTGCTTAACAGGAGAATAAGCAATTTTGTGTCCCCTATTTGCAGGCTTATCCTCAGTTGTTACAACGCCAACAACATTATATCCATTTTCCACAACTGCATTAAGACAAAAGGCAGCAAAATCAGTTGTACCAAAAAAAACTACTTTCATACTTATTTTTTAATGAAACAATATTTTATAGGGATGCCATTTTCAAAGCAGTTATTGCAGCTTCAACACCTTTATTTCCTAAATCGCCTCCGCTTCTTTGCTTTGCCTGCTCAAGATCATTTGTGGTTAGAACTCCAAAAACAACAGGTATGTCCTTTTGTAGAGAGACCTGCATTATTCCTTGTGCGACTGCACTTGATATAAACTCAAAATGTCTTGTTTGACCTTGAATTATACAGCCCAAACATATTATTGCATCAAACTTTTTCTTCTCTAAAAGTTTTGAAGCTCCAAAGGGAAGTTCAAAACTTCCTGGAACGTATTGAACATATATATCTTTTTGATCAACCCCATTTTCAATTAGTGTTTCAACTGCTCCATTTAATAGGGCATCAGTTATACTATCGTTCCACTGAGAAACAACTATACCAAATAGATTATCCTCCCCCGAGGGTATATCATCCTTATTGTAGGACGATAAATTCTTTAATGATGATGACATAATTTTCTTATATTTTTTTTATTTAAACAGCGTTTTTATCTTACTCTTATTCTTTTACCAACTTCTAAACTTTCACCTTTAAGATCGTTCATTTGTATTATCTGCTGTGGAGTTATATTAAACTTATCTGCCAATTTTAATATAGTATCTTCCTTTCTAACCTTCCAATATCTCCAAGAGGACTTATCCTCATTATCTATTATTACAACTTCTTTTTTATTTGTTGTTTTTTTATCTTTTAATAGTTCATTAATTGAAACGTATGGTTTGCCTTCAAAGGTTTTATCAACTTTTGAAAGGCTACTTATATTTATTTTTCTTTCTCTTTCCTTACCATGTATTATAGAAAAGAGGTCTCTATCTATATTAAGATTCTTTTGTTTTAAGCATCTATTCTCCACATCTATTATTATCTCTGGGTCAAAACTCTGATACAAACATCTACATTCAAAATGAAGATGAGGACCTGTTGAAAAACCTGTATTACCACTAAGACCTATAATATCTCCTGCCTTTATCCTATCTCCTACCTTAACATTTATCTTATCCAAATGCCCATAAAGAGTTTCAAGGTTATTGTAGTGACGAATCAAAACCATATTCCCATACCCTCCATTTTTTTGTGCAACCCTTACAACCCCATCAAAGGCTGCATATATAGGCTCTCCAACCTTTAAAGAAAAATCAACACCTCCATGTTTTCTTCCCCAACGCATCCCATAAGAAGATGACTTTTGAGCATTATTGCAAGGAAAATGAAAATGTCTATCATTCTTTTCGTCAATTAAACTTATACTAAAAAAATCAGGGAACTCACCAAAGGAAAACGAAGGCATCTTTACCTTATTTGTACACCATGTATTATTGTATAGTGTATTGCAAGGAGCATCTTCAAAAACTGAGAAAATGGCAGTAGCATCATCCTCTTGTTCTTGATGAATTATATCATTAGCAGGAGGATTATATAGTAGGAAAAGTGAATCGGCTATCCTACGATTAACACTTCTATTATCTATTTCAACATTTTTTTGTCCAAATGAAATAAAATTGAAAA
Source organism: Bacteroidales bacterium (assembly GCA_031262295.1). Taxonomy (GTDB): domain Bacteria; phylum Bacteroidota; class Bacteroidia; order Bacteroidales; family P3; genus UBA10566. Next base: position 6,092 of record JAISIA010000054.1, read on the forward strand.
TAAAAAGGAATAATGCAAGAAAGAATCCTTTTCTTAGTCTTGCAATAGGAATGTTTGACATCTCCCTATATTTAGATACTGTTCTTCTTGCAATAGGAAATCCTTTGCTTTTTAGGATTTCAACCAATTGTTCATCGGTATAAGGAGAATTTTTATCTTCCCCTTCAATTATTTTTTCCAACTCATCCTTTATCTTATCGGTTGAGATTTTCTCACCCTGCTCATCCAAAAGAAAGTTGGAAAAACAATCCTTCAAAAGTATTATTCCAAAATGTGTTTGTGCATATTTATTACTCACAACCCGAGATATTGTAGATATATCCAAATTTACCTTATTTGCTATATCTACTAAACGCATAGGTTTTAATTTTTGTATATCTCCTTCCAAAAAATAATCGTATTGATAGTCTATTATAGCCTGCATTATTGTTTCAAGAGTTTCTTTTCTCTTATTTAAGGCATCAATAAAACCATTTGCTGAATCTATTCTTTCTTTTAAATATACAGTAGCTTGTTTATCCGATGGAGTATTTCCTGAGGAAACCTTTTTTAATAGGTTTTCATAGTAGGAATTTGTCTTTAAATTTTTCTCTCTATAATTATTTAGTCTGAAAAATACTTTGGAATTGGTTTGCCAAATAATAAAATCTGGAACAATTGCTTGCTCTTGTATGCCTATCTCTAAGCGTGAATTGCCCGGCTTAGGGTTTAGTTTTATTATTTGTTCTATTGCTTGTGAGATTTCTTTTTCTGAACAACCCAATTTCTGAGTTATTATATTGTATTGTTTTTTCTTAAAATATTCAAAATAGCGTTTTATTATCTTTGTTGCAAGCAATACATCCTCTGTTTGCTTTTCTCTCTTTAATTGAATTAATAAACATTCCTTCAAATCCCTTGCTCCTACTCCGCAAGGGTCAAAACCTTGTATTATATTTAATATTTTTTCTATCTCTTTTTTATCTACCTCTAAGTTATATCTAAAAAAGAAATCATCAACAATTGAAACAATGCTTCGTGATAAGTAACCCGAATCATCAATATTACCTATAATTTCTAATCCTATTAAATGGTCTCTTTGAGATAAGTTTTGTAATTGTAATTGGTTTATAAGGTCTTCATAGAAACTTGTTGGAGCAATAAAAAGTCCATCTTTATCAATATTTTCGTAGTTATTGGAAGAATGATTAGCAAATATTTTTTCATCATCATCAGGAAACATTTCATTGTTATCAAATACGTCATCCTCCTTTTCTTGTCTTTCTTCAATAGATGTATCTTCTATTTCATTTTCTTCCTTAGAGGATACTTCATCCTCTTCTAATGTAGGGTTATTTTCCAACTCCTCTTTTATCCTTTGCTCCAAAGCAAAGTTGGGAAGAGAAAGCAATTTCATTAATTGAATTTGCTGAGGCGATAACTTTTGCTGAAGTTTTTGTAATAGACTATTTGAAATCACTTTTAAAGGAGTCTTATTATCTTTCTTTTTATTCTATTGTTTTATTCCTATTTTTTTATTTACTAAAATTCTGCATTCTTAGGAGTACGAGGAAAAGGTATTACATCCCTAATATTACTCATACCTGTAACAAATAGTAATAATCGTTCAAAACCTAAACCAAAACCACTATGAGGAACACTTCCAAAACGTCTTGTATCTAAATACCACGACATATCCTCAGGCAATATTCCAACTTCTTTCATCCTTGAAACCAATTTATCCATATCCTCTTCTCTTTGGCTGCCTCCTATTATTTCTCCTATCTTTGGAAATAGTACATCCATAGCTCCAACTGTTTTTCCATCGTCATTTTGTTTCATATAAAAAGCCTTTATATCCTTAGGATAGTTTATTAGAATTACAGGCTTTTTAAAATGTTTCTCAACTAAGAATCTCTCATGTTCTGATTGAAGATCACATCCCCAAAATATAGGATATTCAAATTTTTCATTAGAAGTCTCCAATATCTTAATTGCATCGGTATAATCCAAAGAAATAAAATCATTATTTACAACAAAGTTTAACCTTTCAATCAATTCTTTGTCATACATACTTTGTAGGAAAATTATATCTTCAATACAATTATCCAAGGCATATTTGATAAGATACTTTATAAATTCTTCTGCTAAGAGCATATTATCCTTCAAATCATAGAAAGCCATCTCTGGTTCTATCATCCAAAACTCAGATAAGTGACGTGGAGTATTGGAATTTTCTGCTCTAAAAGTGGGACCAAAAGTATAAATCTTCCCCAAAGCCAAAGCTCCTAACTCACCTTCCAATTGTCCTGAAACAGTTAGAGAAGTTTTCTTTCCATAAAAATCTTTTGAATAATCAACCTTGCCTTTATCATCTTTGGGTACATTATCCAAATCTAAGGTTGTAACAGAAAACATTTGCCCTGCTCCTTCTGCATCAGAGGCTGTTATTAATGGACTATGCCAATAGAAAAATCCTCTTTCATTAAAGAATTTATGAATAGCAAAAGCCATATTATGTCTTATTCTGAAAACAGCTCCAAAAGTATTTGTTCTTGGACGCAAATGAGCAATCTCTCTAAGGAACTCCAAAGTGTGTCCCTTCTTTTGTAGTGGATAAGTATCTGCATCAGCTAAACCATATATTGTTATATTCTTTGCTTGCAATTCAACGCTCTGTCCCTTACCCATACTCCTTACAAGTAATCCTTCAACCATTAAAGAAGAACCTGTTGTTATATCTTTTAATAATTCTTCTGAGAAAGAATTTAAATCAACAACAATTTGCAAATTATCAATTATTGTTCCATCATTTAAGGCAATAAAAACAACATTCTTATTACCTCTTTTACTCCTTACCCAACCCTTAACACAAATCTCTTTATCAATCTTTCCTTCTATATTTCCTTTAAAAAGCTCTATAATCTCTATTCTTTCTTTCATCTATCCTATATATTTTATTCCTTTTTTATATAAACACAACATTATTTATAAGTATATACCTTATTATATATACACCCTATAAATAATGCTCACCTGTTTTTTTCATTTCAATATTGGTAACAAATTCTTTTATCCTTTGTTCATTATCCCTTTTACATACAAGTAATGCTTCCTTTGTATTTACAACAATACAATCTTCCATACCTTCCAAGACCATAAGTTTATTATCTGCATTATTTATACAACATCCCTTAGTGTCATAAAGCATAACATTTTTCCCAACAACACTATTTTCTTTTTCATCCTTAGAAAGAACATTGTATAATGCACCCCAACTACCAACATCGCTCCAACCGAAATTTGAAGGAATGACATAAACATTTGTAGCCTGCTCCATAATACCATAATCTATTGATATGCTTCTGCAAGTTGCGTAAATTTCATTTATGAAATCCTCTTCCTGTGGTGTATTATAAAACTTATTATTGTCAAAAGCCTTATACACATCAGGCAAAAAGGCTTTCATAGCTTTGTTTATTGACTTTAAAGACCAAATAAACATACCGCTATTCCAAAGAAAATCACCGCTGGCAATAAATTTTACAGCCATCTCTAAGGAAGGTTTTTCTGTAAAAAGCTTAACCTTATTTACACCAAACGACTTTAACTTTTCATTAGTCATATATTGAATATAGCCATAACCTGTATTAGGATAGGTTGGCTTTATGCCCAAAGTTACTAATATATCATTCTTTTTTGTTGCTTCTAAACCTAAACGTACCGTCTTTTCAAAATCATCCTCATCTATTATATAATGGTCCGCAGGAGTAACTACAATATTAGCATTATGATTTTCTAAATAAATCTTCTTATTTGCATAAGCCAAACATGGTGCAGTGTTCCTTCTTAGAGGCTCTGTTATTATTTGATTTGGATTTAATGAAGGTATTTGTTCATTAACAATATCTCTATAAATATTATTAGTTACTATATATATGTTTTCTCTTGGACATATTCTTTCAAAACGAGAAAATGTACTCTGAATTAAACTTGAACCATTACCTAAAACATCTATAAATTGCTTAGGCTTTGCTACCTTACTTAAAGGCCAAAAGCGAGTACCTATACCTCCCGCCATTATTATACAATAGTTATTCTTATCCATCTTGTAATGTTTTACGCCACAAAAATAATAAAAATTATACTATTTCTTATTTCTTAACCCAATTTTTAGGTCTAATTCCAAAGCTACCTATTACAATTGAACAACAATTTTCATTTAAGATAAATCTACTCAATAAGCAAAGGAAATTACGTAAAATAACCAATAATAAGCGGATTTATCCCCTTGTAAGCATTGTTTCTTTATATAAATTATCATTATTTGTATATACTATTGAATTAACAAGAGAATGAATCCCATTGTTTTGATATATAAAAAATGTAATTTCAAAAAATATTTAACATTTTTTCCTTCAAATGTTAAATTCTCAAACTCCAAATTTGAAAAACCTCATTTGCATTTGTAAAATCTTTTTTGTATCTTTGCCGAAACAAAGCTCGCTTTTAAGGGCAATAAAGCTCTAATGTTTCCAAATTTCATTTTTCTTTATATTTATAAAATAATCACTTTATTATTAGCGTGTTACACTTAAATAAATCTTCATTTTAGAAAAATAAATCTTCGTTTTAGTAAATTATTTCTTCGTTTTAGTAAATTAAAACAGCGTTTTATTCTGGAAAAATAAGGATAAATTTAAAAAAATTAAAAATCTGAAAAATCATATTAAAATTTGCTTGAATTATATTGATAATTAATTGATTAAAAATTTGACAAAATTTTAACAAATTTTGGAGTTGCAAAATTGAAAAATTGGATAAAATGTTAAAAATTCGTCAAATTTTGTGTTTTTTTGATGAAATTATGTTAAAATTTGTCAAAAAATGGGGTTGGAAATGTTAAAAAAAATTGGAAAATGAAAAAGCTACAAAATGGGGTATTTTTTTTCCCTATTGTTTTTTTTTATATTCCGTAAAGCATCTTGAATATATTTTTTAATATGTATAATGTTTTTTTGTATTTTTGCACAACTATTTTTCTTTTATTGGGAAAGTGTGTTTCTAAATAAGAAAGGTAGTTTTAGAAATTTTAATTTATAAAAACATAACTATATAAAGATGAAAAGAGCGTATGTTTTCCCCGGTCAGGGTTCTCAATTTGTTGGAATGGGAAAGGATTTGTATGAAAAAAATCCTGATGCCAAACAAATGTTTGAAAAAGCTAATAAGATATTAGGCTTTTCTATAACAGATATTATGTTTAATGGAACAGATGAAGACTTAAAACAAACAAAAGTTACTCAACCTTCTGTTTTCCTACACTCGGTTATATTGGCAAAATGTTTAGATAAAAACTTTGTTCCTGATATGGTTGCAGGGCATTCTTTGGGAGAAATATCTGCCTTAGTTTCCTCTGGTGCCATAAGTTTTGAAGATGGTTTAATATTAGTTGCAAAACGTGCTGGTGCAATGCAGAAAGCCTGTGAGGCAGTCCCTTCAACTATGGCTGCAATACTTGGTTTAGAAGATAGGATTGTTGAAGATATTTGTAAGGAAATTAAGAATGAGATTGTCGTTTGTGCCAATTATAATAGTCCGGGACAAATTGTAATCTCTGGAACTATTAATGGGGTTCAACTTGCTTGTCAAAAGGCAAAGGAAAATGGAGCAAAACGTGCCCTACCTCTAAATGTTGGTGGAGCATTTCATTCACCTTTGATGCTTCCAGCACAAGAAGAATTGGAAAAAGCCATAAAAGAGACCTCTTTCTATGAGCCTATATGCCCTATATATCAAAATGTAAATGCACTCCCTATTAAAAATCCAAATCAAATTAAGGAAAACTTAATTAAGCAACTAACATCTCCTGTGCTTTGGACAAAGATTTCTGAAAATATGATAAACGATGGAGCGACTACATTTATTGAAGTAGGTCCGGGAAATGTTCTACAAGGATTAGTAAAGAAAGTAAAAGCAGATTTGGAATTTCTTTCTGCTGAAAAAGATTTTTAATATTTAACAAATAAAAATAAATAATTTATATGATAACAGACAACTTTGCCGCAAGGCATAATGGTCCTCAAAAGGAGGATATAAAAAAGATGCTTAAAACAATTGGTGTTTCTTCTATAGATGAACTAATAGAAAAGACCATACCTTCAAAGATAAGATTAACTTCTGCTTTGCCATTACCAAAAGGCATGAATGAATATGAATTTATAACTCATATAAAAGGGCTTGCTCAAAAAAACAAAATCTATAAGTCTTTTATAGGTATGGGTTATTATAATACAATTACCCCTGCTGTTTTACAGAGAAACATTTTAGAAAATCCTTCTTGGTATACTTCATATACGCCATATCAAGCTGAGATTTCTCAGGGGAGATTAGAGGCTTTGTTTAATTTTCAAACTGCTATAAGTTCATTAACTGCAATGCCTATTGCAAATGCTTCAATGTTGGATGAGGCAACTGCTTGTGCAGAGATGATGCTTATGTTTTTCTACTCTCGTTCAAGAGAACAACAAAAGAACAATATTATAAAGTTCTTTGTTTCTGACGATATATTTCCTCAAAATATAGAAGTTATTAAAACGAGAGCTCTTCCTAAAAACATAGAATTGGTAATTGGAGATAGTCAAAATATAGAGTTGGATGAAACATTCTTTGGAGCCATATTGCAATATCCTAATTGTAGAGGTGAGGTAAGAGATTATTCATCCTTTGTAAGCAAAGCCAAAGAACATAATATTATGGTTGGAGTGTGCTGTGACTTACTTTCATTAGCTCTTTTAACTCCTCCAGGAGAATGGGGTGTTGATTGCGTTTGCGGAACATCTCAACGCTTTGGACTACCTATGGGATTTGGAGGTCCTTCTGCTGGATTCTTTGCCTGCAAAGAAGACTTTAAACGTAATATGCCCGGTCGTATAATTGGGCTAACGCAGGATGCACAAGGTAATAAGTGCTTTCGTTTAGCTCTTCAAACAAGAGAGCAACACATAAAAAGAGAAAAGGCTACTTCCAATATTTGTACTGCTTCTGCATTAGTAGCAATTATGGCTGGCAGTTATGCTCTTTGGCATGGCGAAGAAGGAATAAAAGATATTGCTAATGACATTCATTGTCTTGCAGGATTGCTTTCAAAGGAAGGTAGTAAGTATAAATTTGAACAATTAAATAAAGTATTCTTTGACACTCTATATTTCAAAACTCCTATTGCTGCAAGTGTGGTATGCAAAATAGCAGAACAAGCAAAGATAAACTTCAATTATGTTGATAATACTCATATTTCAATTGCTTTGGATGAGACAACAAGTATAAAAGATGTAAATAATATACTATCCGTTTTTGCTTTGTCTTCCAATATTCCTTTTAAAGAAGTTGTATGTGATGGAAATTGTTCCAATGGAATAATAAGTGGAACATTGAAAAGGAAGACTGGATTTTTAAAAGAAAACATTTTCAACCTATATCATAGCGAAACACAAATGATGCGTTATTTAAAGAAATTAGAAATAAAAGATCTTTCTTTAAATAGAGCGATGATTCCGCTTGGCAGTTGCACAATGAAATTGAATGCAGCAGTGGAAATGATTCCTTTTACTTGGATGGAGTTTTGCAATATCCACCCTTTGGTTCCTAAACAACAAGCAAAGGGATATTTAGAAATGATAGATAATTTAAGCCAGTGGCTTTGCAAGGTGACAGGTTTTGATGCTATATCTTTACAACCTAATAGTGGAGCAGCAGGAGAATATGCGGGATTGATGACAATAAGAAACTATCAAATGGCACATAGTAAGGGAAAAAGAAATGTTTGTCTTATTCCTTCTTCTGCACATGGTACTAATCCAGCTTCTGCTTCTATGGCTGGCATGGATATTATTGTTGTAAAATCTACTCAAAATGGAGAGATAGATATAGATGATCTTAGAGAGAAAGCAGAGGCTAATAAAAACAAACTTTCATGTCTAATGATAACATACCCTTCTACACATGGAGTTTTTGAAGAAGGAATATTGGAAATCATAGATATTATACATAATAATGGAGGTTTGGTTTATATGGATGGAGCAAATATGAATGCCCAAGTAGGATTAACCTCACCTGGATTTATGGGTGCTGATGTTTGTCATTTGAATTTACACAAAACTTTCGCTATGCCACATGGTGGAGGTGGTCCAGGAGTTGGTCCAATTGGAGTAAGTGCAAAATTGGCTAATTATTTACCTAACCATTGTCTTGTAAAAACAGGAGGGAAACATGGAAATGAAGTTTCTGCATCGCCTTATGGCTCTCCTATGTTATTATGTATATCTTATGCATACCTACTTCTACTTGGCTCAGACGGCTTAGAAGAGGCTACACGTATTGCTATCCTAAATGCAAACTACATTAAAGCAAGGTTAAGTAAGCATTACAACATACTATATACAGGAAAAAATGGTATGGTTGCTCACGAAATGATTTTAGATTGTAATCAATTTAGTTTAACAAGTGGAGTTCAATGTGGAGATGTTGCAAAACGTTTAATGGATTACGGCTTCCACGCCCCTACTGTTGCCTTCCCTGTTCATGGAACTTTGATGATTGAACCAACAGAATCAGAACCTCTATCCGAAATGGATCGTTTGTGCGATGCACTAATAAAGATTAGAGAAGAGATTAAAGATATTGAAAAAGGAAAAGCAGATAAGGCAAATAATGTAATAACAAATGCTCCTCATACAATGCAGGTTGTTTGTGCCGATACTTGGGATAGACCTTACACAAGAGAGAAAGCAGCATTCCCACAAGAGAATGACGATAAGTATTGGCCTTCTTGCTCAAGAGTGGATGATGCTTTTGGAGATAGGAATCTTTGTTCTCGTTGGGAAAAGTAGTAAAAGAAAACCTTTATGACATACAAAGACAAAGAAAGAAAGTTTAAAAGATACAACATAACCACAGCCCTACCCTACGCAAATGGTCCTATACATATAGGACACTTAGCAGGGGTTTATGTTCCTGCTGATATATATGCAAGATACCTTAGATTGATGCAGGAAGATGTAGTATTTATTGGAGGAAGTGACGAACACGGAGTACCAATTACTATAAAGGCAAAAAAAGAAGGCGTTTCTCCACAAGATATTGTTGATTATTATCACAAGATCATAAAGACTTCCTTTGAAGAATTTGGAATTTCCTTTGACATATACTCACGAACAACAAGCAAAATTCACGAAAAGACAGCATCAGATTTCTTTAAGAAACTCTATGATGAAGGAAAATTCATTGAGAAAACCTCAATGCAATATTACGATGAAACAAGTAAGATATTTTTAGCTGATCGTTACATAGTCGGAACCTGCCCTTTGTGTGGCAATGATAAGGCTTATGGAGATCAATGTGAGAAATGCGGCTCATCATTAAATGCAACAGATCTTATAAATCCTCATTCTGTATTAAGCGGTGATAAACCCGTGTTAAAAGAAACTAAACATTGGTTTTTACCTCTAAATAACTACGAAGACTTTCTTAGAAAATGGATATTGGAAGAGCACAAAGATTGGAAGATTAATGTGTATGGTCAATGTAAAAGTTGGTTAGACCAACACTTAGAACCAAGAGCAGTGACACGAGACTTGGATTGGGGAGTAAAAGTCCCAATTGAAGGAGCAGAAGGTAAGGTTTTATATGTTTGGTTTGATGCTCCTATTGGATACATATCAAATACTATTGAATTATATCCTAACTCTTGGGAGAAATGGTGGAAGGATTCCGACACTAAATTAGTACATTTTATAGGTAAAGACAATATTGTATTTCATTGTATCATTTTTCCCGCTATGCTAAAAGCATACGGAGAGTTCATACTTCCAGAAAATGTTCCTGCCAATGAGTTTTTAAATCTTCAAGGAGATAAAATCTCTACCTCCCGATCTTGGGCTGTATGGTTAAATGAGTACCTTATAGACTTGCCAAACAAGCAAGACGTTTTGCGTTACGTGCTTTGTGCCAATAGTCCTGAAACAAAGGATAACGATTTTTCTTGGAAAAATTTCCAAATGCACAACAATAGCGAATTGGTTTCTATATTGGGTAATTTCATAAATAGGACAATGGTTCTTACTCATAAGTATTTTGGAGGTAAAGTGCCAAAAATGGGTAAGGTAAATGAAGTTGATGAGATAACAATTAACGAAATTGAGAAATATCCTCAAATTATAGGCTCACTAATTGAAGAATATAAATTCCGTGAAGCCTTGTTTGAACTTATGAATTTGGCACGTCTGGGAAATAAATACCTAACAGAGAAGGAGCCTTGGAAGACTTATAAAACTGATATTCCTTCAACTCAAACCTCAATTAATCTTTCCCTACAAATATGTGCTAATTTGGCTATTCTTATGGAGCCTTTCCTCCCTTTTTCTGCAAAGAAACTAAAAGAAATGCTAAATTTAACAAAGGAGATTCCTTGGTTTGAGGCAGGAAGAATAAAGATTTTGGAAGAAGGACATTTGATTAATAAGGCAGAGTTTCTATTTGAACAAATTGAAGATAGCGTAATTGAAAACCAATTGCAAAAACTAATGGATAAAAAAGAAGAAAACCTTATAAATAACTTTTCTTTTCCTGAACAAAAATCTCAGATAAGCTATGAAGACTTCTCAAAGATGGATATTAGAGTAGGGAAAATCATAGAGGCAGAAAAGGTTTTAAAGACTAAAAAACTGCTTAAACTAACAGTTGATGTAGGAATTGATAAAAGAACTATTGTCAGCGGAATAGCAGAACACTATAATCCAGAAGATATAATTGGACAAGAGGTTTGTGTCTTAGTGAATTTAGCTCCCCGAGACTTAAAAGGAATCACCTCACAAGGCATGATTCTTATGGCAGAGGATGAAAAAGGAAATTTAATTTTTGTTTCCCCAAAAAAGAATATTTCTTCTGGTTCAACAATAAATTAATCCTACCGCCAAGCGGCATTTATTTGTCCTTGCGGAAGTATGGTTTTAAATTTATAGGTTTTAAATTCTATAAAATAAAACGCTGTTTAAAAAAATTATTTCTTCGTTTTAGTAAATTATTTCTTCGTTTTAATTTTCTAAAACGAAGATTTATTTTTAGCAGACAAAAAAACATTAATGTATAACCAGACTTCCGTTAGGACAACTAAAAGTCGGTTGCCGACAAAACGAAGATTTATTTTTCTGAAGTTTTAGTATAAAGAAAATATTTACAGATTGAACTTATGCCACATGAAGAACATTTAGGTTTTCTTGCTAAACATACGTATCTTCCATGAAGAATTAGCCAATGATGTGCAAGAGGGATTAGTTCTTTTGGGATGTTTTTTGTTAGCTGTTTTTCTACTTCAAGAGGTGTTTTTGCATTATTTGATAAGCCTATCCTATTTGAAACCCTAAAAACATGAGTATCCACAGGCATATTTGGCTGATTGAATATGACAGATGTTATAACGTTGGCAGTTTTTCTTCCAACCCCGCTTAGCTTTTGCAAATCCTCCACATTATCTGGAACAATTGAATTAAATTTTTCAACTAAAGTTTTTGACATTTCAACTAAATGTTTAGCCTTATTATTGGGATAGGATATGCTTTTTATTATATTATATACATCATCTATTGTTGCCTTAGAGAGTTTTTCAGCATTAGGATATTTTTTAAAAAGCTCTGGTGTTGTTATATTAACCCTTTTGTCGGTACATTGTGCAGAAAGAATGACTGCAACTAAAAGTTCAAATGGATTTTTATAGTTTAATTCACTCTGAGCAGTGGGTCTTTCCTTTTGAAAATAGTCTATTATATAGGAATATCTTTGTTTCTTTGTTATCATGGATTGACCTCCCCTGCTCTATTTAGATATAAGGTTGCAGTAATTGGGTAATGGTCGGAGTAATTCAGCTTATCTCTTTGGAATCCTCCTACTTTAAAGTAGTCCTTATCAACTAATATATAATCTATTCTTTGAACAGGCAAAGACCCATTATAAGTTGTACCAAAGCCTTCGCCCTTTTCGGTAAAGGCATCTATCATTCCCTTTGATAATTCTCTATAAGTGTAGGAAAAAGGATTATCATTAAAGTCCCCTAAAACAACTATTCTTTCAGCACTATGCTCAATTATTGGTTGCAATTCCTTAACCTCATAGCTTCGTTTCTTGTTTGCCTCAATAAGTTTCCTTACTATGGTTTTAAAATTCTTGTCCAAAGCCTCTTTGGCATTTCCTTTTTGAAACTCTTCAAATATCTCTTTTTCCTGTTTTATTAGCTTATATGAAGCCAAATGCAGATTTATTACCCTCAATATTGTTGCCTCATCCATTTCAATATCTGCAAATACATAGCTATTACTATTTTTCTTTGCAGGAAATAAAAGACCTGATTGAATAATTGGATGTTTTGAATATATGGCATTGCCAGATAATTGTTTTTTTCCAACTTCTGATATATAATAATATTTATATCCCAAATTATTTACTATTCTCCAATGTATGGATTTTCTATCTTTATATGAAAAATAGTCCTGAAAGGCTATGATTTCTGGCTTTATACTACTTATATAATTGAAAATGGAGTCTTCCAATTCTCTTTTCTCTTCCCTATTTTGTGCATTATATGCAAAGCCACAAACATTATAGCTAAGAATCTTTATGTTTGTATTTGTTGTTAAAACTTCATGTTTTGAGAAAAAAAGATGTGAGGCGTATAATTGATTTATATAACCAACCTTTATAAGTATTGCAACAAGGGGAATGAGTATATAGCTCCATTTAAGAAAAAGCCAAAGGATGATAAATGCAATATTTATTATAAGAAGTAGTGGATAAATGTAGGTTAATAATGAAATGTAGGGCAATTTATCAGGAGGCACTAATGCCGAAACATAAGAGCCTACAAGTAAAAGGGTGAATAATATATTAATTATGTATAGAATCTTCTTTATCATTTGTGTTAGTTTTAAAGTTTTCTATAATCCATTTATCTTCTTTCTTCATTAGTTGCCATTGAATATAGTTTGCATTTCCATCAATATAAATTGTTTTTATATCAACATTTGCTTTTTCTTGCTCTATTTCTGTATTTATTATATATATTTTGTTGATTATTGCAAGGTCTTTCCCACTTGCAAGAATAATATCTAAGTATTTATGAAAATCATTATTTGTTATTTCTTTCAATTTTTCTTCGTCTCTATTGTTTAAATGCTTGTAAAATTCTTCTACAACTGCATTTGCTTTGCGTTTTTCCTTAATTTCTCCACAGGAATATAGGAAGAAAAAAGAAAAAATAAGGATAATTAATGTATATATTCTTGTTTTTATTCCTTTCATATCCATTTTAAAAGTGGGAAATCCATTCTATGAGGCATCAAAGGGTGTTTTGGAAATATTCTAATTGAATAGTTATAAACTCCTGCTGCAAAACTCTTGGTCTTTAATTCAAAAGTTATCCTATTGAGTGAATAATTCTCCATCTTCATTTCTATCTTTTGAACGAAGTCCTTTATCTCATCGTTTTCCTTTTTAGCAACAATAACCTCTGCACCTAAGTATTCAGGAGAAATATCGTTTATATGCAAGACCAAACGTAGGGTTATCTCCTCATCCATTTGTATTTTTCTTTTATCAGCATCAGGAAGAGAAAGATCAATAAGCTCAATAAGCTCCCATTGTCTTTTCATCTTATGTTTCCATGCCGAATATTCCCTTGCAAGAAGGTTATCATTTTCTGTAAGTAATCTATGTCTTACAGATAATTTACTATAAAACTTATCATAGTAATCATCCATTTGACGCTTCATAGTAAAGTGTGGAGCAATTTTAAAGATGTCATTCTTCATATACATCGCCCAAACATTACTTACATTATTTTCATCCTGATTATAATATGCAGGAATTATTTTATCCTCTAATGTTTCATAGATTATCTCTGCATCATAAGCGTTTTGGTAATCGTTGGATGTGTAGATTTGTTCTTCACTTAAAGCCCATCCAGCTTCTTCTTTGTAGCCCTCTGCCCACCAGCCGTCCAATACAGAAAAGTTTAAAACACCATTAATCGCTGCTTTCTCGCCAGAGGTTCCTGATGCCTCCATTGGTCTTGTTGGAGTGTTAAGCCAAAGATCAACACCTCTTACGAGATATTTTGCAACATACATATCGTAATTCTCAATAAAGATTACCTTTCCTATGAATTGAGGCATCTTAGATATTTCAATAATGCTTTTAATTAGGTCTTGCCCTGCCTTATCTTGTGGATGTGCTTTGCCTGCAAAAAGGAATTGAACAGGTTTTTCAGGGTTATTGACCAATTTTTCCAACCTTTCCAAATTGGTAAATAGTAGATGTGCTCTTTTATATGTTGCAAATCTACGAGCAAATCCTATTGTTAGTGCATTAGAAGAAAAGACATCCTTAACCTTTATGAAGAGTTTTGGGTCCTCAGCACGCAAAACCAACTCTTTTTCCAAACGTTTTAGAACGAAGTTAACCAAAGCCTCCTTTGCTTTTTTGTGTGTGTCCCATATTTTCTTATTATCCACCTCGTATATCTTTTCCCAATACTTAGGATTTGACTGATCCTTGTAGTAGTCCTTAGAAAAAGTTTCTTCATATAAGGAAGACCAACCTCTATCTATCCATGTTGGAAGATGAACTCCATTAGTTACGTATCCAATATGTATTTCACTTGGAAAATATCCTTTATACATTGGAGCAAACATTTGGCGGGATACTCTTCCATGTATCTTACTAACACCATTAACCTCTTGTGCAAAGTTCAAAGCAAGGACACTCATAGAGAATCTCTCCTCTTTATTCTCAGGATTCATTCTTCCAAGGGCAATAAATTCTTCCCATAATAGGTCTAAATTCTCAGGATAGTGCGATAGATATGCTCTTATTAAGTCCTCAGAAAAGGTATCGTGTCCCGCAGGCACAGGTGTATGTGTTGTAAATAGGGTTGAAGAACGTACAATTTCGCATGCCTGTCCATAAGAAATGGTTTTGTCAGTCATTAAATTTCTTAATCTTTCAAGAGAATTGAATGCTGAATGCCCCTCATTTGAATGGTATATCGTTGGATTTATATCCAACTCTTTTAATAAACGAACCCCTCCTATGCCTAATAGAATCTCTTGCTTAATTCTATTTTCTAAATCTCCGCCATATAGTTGATGAGTTATTACTCTATCTTGTTCTTGGTTGTCTTCAATATCTGTATCCATTAAGTATAGAGGTACTCTTCCAACATCGCAACGCCATATCTTTGCATAAACATCCCTGCCCGGAAGATTTATAACTACCTTTTTCCACTTCCCTTTTTCATCTCTTACAGCTAAAAGTGGAAGGTGAGAAAACTTTTGTGGAGATAGTTCAGATATTTGTTCCCCTTGTTTTGTTATCTTTTGAGAGAAATAACCATAGCGATATAATATTCCAATACCAACAATATTCTTATTAGAATCAGAAGCCTCTTTTAGGTAATCTCCTGCCAACATGCCCAATCCACCAGAAAAGATTTTTAATGTATCATGTAAGCCAAACTCCATTGAAAAGTAGGCTATCAAATCTTCATCTTCTTTCTTTTTATTCTTACCTTCTTCAATGTAATTATCAAAATGCTCTACAACTTCATCCAATTTCTTTAAGAAGTTTTCGTCATTTAAAAGCCTATTAACATCTTGTTGAGTTAAACTTTCAATTAAATGAATAGGACTCCTATTAAATTTCTCAAATCTTTTCTCATCTATCAACGAAAAAACATCTCCCGCTTCCTTATTCCAAGACCACCAAAGATTTTGTGTAAGACGTTCTAATCCACTTAAACGTTCAGGAAGCAAAGGTGCAATAAGTATTTTCTTCCATTGAGGAGTATCACCCCAAGAATTATTAATATTCAATCCTTGATTAATGGGTTGCTTATGCACATACAATTCTTTCCTATCTATTGCTTTTTGTAGTGCAATATCATACGCCTTATAGTAGTATTCCTTTAAGTTTTTCCATAAAGTAATCTTTGAAATATCATAAGCCTTTTCTCTTAACGAAAAGGTTTGTTCTTCATTCAAATCTATACTTTCAATTATCTTTTCTACAATTCTTTTTGTTGCCTCCTGGCTATCCCCATCCTGACGTTTTACAACAGATAATGCACCTTTTAAATTCTCATCTATGTATTTTTCTATCCAAAGACCATAACCCGAAAGTGTTGTTGTAATGGAAGGAATATGAAATGCCATAGATTCCATTGGTGTATAGCCCCACGGCTCATAATAAGACGGAAATACAGATATATCAAATCCTATTAAAAAATCAAAATAACTAAGATTAACAACCCCATCATTGCCATTTAAATAGGAAGGAACGAACATTATCTTAACCTTATCCTCAGGAGAATTATTCAAGTTATTTTCTTTTATCGTTCTTAATATAGGGTCATTTTCTGGATCAAAAAGATGATGAGTAAGATATTGATTAGTTTGTGGAGAAGAAAAGTCCTTTTTTTCCATTCTCTCCAATAGGGATTGATAAATATCCACATTATGTGCAGGAACAGCAATAACAGCAACAACATCCTTTTGAATATTACTGCGATTTAATTGCCCCATTGCATTGATGAAAACATCTATACCCTTGTTCTTAAACTCGTATCTCCCACTATTAATTATAAGTATTGCATCCTCATTAATTGGACTACAACACAAAGCCTGAGCAATTGAAATTATGCGTTCTCTGGCTAAAAGTCTTTTATTTTTAAATTCTTCATTCAAAGGTACAAATTCAGGTTCAAAACCATTTGGAGTTACAACATCAACCTCCTTATTGAAGAATTGCTTACATTCATTATTTGTCAATTGACTAACAGTTGTAAAACAATCAGCCTGTTTTGCAGATATACTCTCTAAGGAATGCTTAGCTCTAACATTAAATTCATTGGATATTTTTTCCGAATCGTAAAGATGTAAGTCGGAATATAGAGGTAGGTTATTCCCTGCTATACATCTTCCAAGCACAGTTGCGTGTGTGGTGAATAGGGTTGCAATTTGCGGAACATTCTTTTTTAAATACAACGCACCAGAGCCTGTCATCCACTCGTGCCATTGAGAAACAATTTTGTCTTGACTACAAAAATAGAACTCATAGTAGGACTCTATAACCTTACTTGCTGCATAACCAAACAAACATGGCTCAATATAATCCCAGCCCCCTGTTATACTATCCAAAGAATACTCTTTCCAAAACTCTTCAAATATTTCATCTTTTTGGGAAAAGAAGTTGGTGAAATCAACCAATACAACCAAAGGTCTTCCCTTTATCTTCCATCTACCTACTCTTATTCTTAACCCCTTTTGTTGAGCATAAGTTTTCCAACTATTTAATATATATGTGTCCTCTTCAAATTCCGAATTTTCTTGTTTATCCCTTATTATGTCAGGACCAATCAATATGTAGTTATCTTGATAATCATCAACTAAGGTTTTAGCTTTTGTGGAAACAACAGTGTGAATGCCTCCAACCTTATTGCAAACTTCCCAAGAAGTTTCAAAAATAAAATCAGGTTTCATATATATCTAATATCAAAAAATTGTGGCTGAATGCTCAAAATCATTCAACCACATATTAAAAATACAAAAATTCCAATAGGAATTACTAATCGTCAATATCAGCTACTCTGCCATTTTGGTCAAAAGTTAGCTCTAACCCATTGGATAGTCTAACTTCATACCAAGAATGTCTTTCTTTTTCAATCTTAGTCACACTTATATTTTCATAAGTGTTCTTTAAGAAATCTTTAATTGGTTGAGGTATGATTTTTTCTGGCACAGCACTTCTTCTACATTCTACATCCTTCCACTCTCCATTAGAATAGAACTCTATATGATTTCCATTTGTAAAAAACACATTATAGGTACTGCCGAATAATTCAAAGTCTTTTGTTTGTGCAGCAACCTTATCCTTAGAGAAATGTTCAGTAACAAATTGACGAGATGCCGCTGGCAACTCTGAATACGCAATTGGCTTATCTCCATCTGCCTTTGCACAAAAAGTAAAAGCAAAAAGCGATAGGAGAATAATTGTCATCTTTTTCATATTATTTTTATTTTTAATGATTTTTAATGCAGCAAAGATAATAAAAAAATGGGTTTATTACATTATTTTAATAAAAAATAAGTGAAAGTGCCTATATTTTTTTATTAATCTCCACAACTAACTTTTTTAAAACGGAAAATTTATTCAAATAGTATATTTATAACGACATATTCACTGCGAGTTAATACCCTAAATTTCCCTCCCCAAAGTCCAATACCAGAGGAAACATAGTAGTGTGTTGAGCCTTTTTTCTTATAACCATAAGATAATTCATACATAAATTTAGTTAAAAGATTCAAAGGAAAGACTTGACCATTGTGAGTATGTCCTGATATTTGTAGATCTATTCCATTCTTCTGAGCTAACTCTAAGTTGTAGGGCTGATGATCTAAAAGAATAATTGGTAATTCCTTATCTACATCCTTAACAATTTCTTCTAAGTCTTTACGTTTAAGGTTAAACCTATCATCTCTTCCAACAATATAGAAGGAATTATCAACCTTTATGGCAGTATCTCTTAATAGGGTAAAGCCACTTTTTCTTAAAAAGGCAGAAGAAGAGTCTGGATTTGCAAAAAAATCGTGATTTCCAAGTACTGCATAGACTCCCAAAGGGGCTTTTAGCTTTTGCAAGTCAAGATGGAAGTCTTTCTTGATTAGGGGCGAAAGAGAATTATCAATAATATCACCACAAATCAATATAATATCGGCTTTTTCCTTTTCTATCAAAGGAAGATAGGAATAAAAATCCTTTTTGTCTATACCATAACCAAGATGTAGGTCACTAAGAGCTAAAACTTTTAATTTTTTTCTTTCTTTTAAGGGTTTATTTATTGTGATATTAATCTCACTACGCTTTTTTATGCGATAATTTATGTAGCCTCCAACTAAAATTATTGCTAAAACCACACCCAAAACTATTGCAGTTATATTATTATGATAGAGAATATTCTTTGAAATAAAAGGAAGAAATTTTATAATATCTAATATCAAAAAACTAAGGAAAATATATAAGAAAAATATTATATAACTCATACCAAAGGGATAAAGAATCTCTCCCAAAGAGTATGGCATTGTATTTCTAAAAATAAAGCTAACAAAGAAGGATATTAGCCCCAAAGAAAACAAAGCCATTATAACAATACGCAAAATGGGCTGTTCAATAAGGTTATATAAGCGATAAAAGACATAAATAAATGCACCAATTATCAATATTAGCATAATAAAAAACGGAATATACTTCATCTATTTTTCTATTCTTCGTTTTTTATTGTCATTATAGTATTTCCAACGTAACCTTCTCCTTTTTCGTTTCTTGCTTGGTTTATAATACTTCCAATAAGTTTTCCTTCCTTAAAAAATAATATAGTATCGTTTTTACTATGCACACTATCAACAGGATTAGGATTATCCAAAGTTGTGTTATTCCTTATAAAATCATTTACAGATTTTTCATAAAAAAACTTATATTCTATCTTTTTGTTAAGACGATCTTCCATTGTAAAAACCAAAAAAGTGTTAAAAATACTTACAATAAAAGAAAGGCTTATAAGAAAAGCCGCTAAAACAAAAAGACATCCTTGCTTTTTCATAAATTATATTGTTTAAAATTGTTTTTAGTTAATAAAAATGCAAAATAAGTAATAAAAAACGTAATTTTATCCAAAAATTAGTTTTTACTATTCAAATTTTAACATTTTTTTAACGAGATAAAAAGACAACGCATTAAAGCAATATTTTATTACATCTTCAAAGTAGATTTATGAATTAATAATTAGTCGGCAACCGACTTTTATTTGTCCTACGGAAAGTCAGATAGTAAATTTACAAATTAATAATAAGAAAAAATAAAACGAAGAAATAATTTACTAAAACGAAGATTTAATTTACTAAAACGAAGAAATAATTTACTAAAACAGCGTTTTATTTTTATGAAATTATTAATGTATAATCATAAAACCAGCCTTCCGCAAGGAAAATTAAATGTCGGTTGCCGACAAAACGAAGAAATAATTTACTAAAACAGCGTTTTAATTTTCTAAAACGCTGTTTTAATTTTATGAATTTATAGATTATAAATATAACATCCTACTTTTGGTAGGACAAAATAATGGTCAGTTGCCGATTATTTTACAATTATTTTTTGAGTACGATTTATATTATCTCCTTTTATAAGTAAATAATAAACTCCTTTTTTTAATCCAGAAAGATCAATTCTTTCCTCTATCCTATCATTAATAAATATTGTTCTATTATTAATCTCACGTCCATAAGCATCAGTTAAGAAAAGTGTAAGTTTCCCATTAATTCCACTTATAATTAACTTAGTTTCTTTTTCCGCAGGATTTGGATATAAAACAACATCTATATTATTTGAAGAAAGATTATCTATTAAGCTATTATTAGTTGTAAATTCTTTTAATTCAGAGGTTGCATTGTCAAAATAACTAAACATAAAAGCAAAATAGTAGTACTTTGTTGCAGGAAGTAAGTCGGTTAATATAGTTGAAAAATTATTACCATTTAAT
Source organism: Bacteroidales bacterium (assembly GCA_031262295.1). Classification (GTDB taxonomy): domain Bacteria; phylum Bacteroidota; class Bacteroidia; order Bacteroidales; family P3; genus UBA10566. The sequence goes on from JAISIA010000054.1 coordinate 26,706, forward strand.
TCTGCACTCACTTGTTCAATATTACTTGATAATAAACTATCATTAGTATATATAAATCCTACTTCAACGTTATTTGGATCTGCTCCACCAAAAGAAATTACTTCTCCTAAGAGTTCAACACTATTTTGTAGAACATTTGCATTGGCTGTTACTTCTGCAAGCCCTACCGAAGGATCTACTTCATCAGTTGTAAATTGAATACTTTCCCAAGAAGAGAAATTATCCTCTCCACAATTTGCTCTTACATAAAATGTATAGGTTGTATTAGGAGTAAGTCCTGTGGTTCGTAATCCATCTGTATTAATATCAGTTATAGAACCTGTTTCTCCCAATTTAAATTGCCAAGAAGTTTCATCTCCACCTGCATTCCAAGAAATAGTTACAGAAGTTGCTGTTGTAGTAGCTTGAAGATCTATTGGAGGAGGACAAGTTTGGGAGAATGCTTGCAAAGAAAATATTGTAATTATAAGTAAAAAAATTGTCTTTTTCATAATATTATAAATTTGTTATGTGAATAAAATTGTTTATTGTCATTTATTTATCCTTAAAAAAATTGCACTAAATTAGATTTGTTATCTCTAATTTAGTGCAATTAAGAGTATGGTTTATTCTATTTCTTGTGTTGTTCTTACAACACTTTCTATAAGTTCTCCATTTTTATAAAATAATATAGAATCATTTTTATGATATATTCTATCATAAGGATTAGGGTTATCTTCTGTTTTATGACGCTTTACAAAATCATCTACTGTTTCTTTATAAAAGAATTTATCTTCTATCTGCTTATCAATCTTATCTTGTTTTACATTAAACAATATAGTATTTGATGTACTAAAAACAAAAGATGCAATTGCTAAAATTAATGCAGCCCAACTCATATTAATTTCTTTTTATTGATATTAATTAAAAATTGTGTCTATTTTCATTGTAATACTACCTTTATCAAGATTTATTGATGTTTCTGTTTTACGTGAAACAATTCCAACATTTTTTCCATTTTTATAGAAAAATATAGTATCATTATTACTATATACACTATCAAAAGGATTAGGGTTATCCAAAGTTGTATTATTCCTTGTAAAATTAGCTACTGATTTTTCAAAAAAGATTCTATCTTCAAATTTCTTTTCAAGACGATTTTCTTTTATATGCATCATAGTAGTATTATAAACACCTATAAATAGAGATATAAATATAGCTATTATTAAACCACTATACACTGATTTTTTCATGTTAATTTCTTTTTATTGACGTTAATTAAAAATGTTATTTTCTTGTCCTCTTAAATAAAAACTATAATAGTAACGTATCAAACCAATTTTTTATTATAGTTTTAATACATTTATTAATTTTTCATTTTTAAAAACAAATTATCTTATTCTTTTTTAGAGGAAAAAAGATATTAATGCAAGAGTGCTTTAATCCACGATTCAGTTATTTCTATATTGGAATACCGATTTGCTGGACTTGTTGAAAGAGCTATTTCAAAACAAATAGAGGGAGTATAATATTTTTTTGCTTTCTTTCCATTAAATATAATCTTTTTTATAGAAGGATGTTCTTTCAATAAATTTTCAATATCATTTATTTTTGGTTTTTCTATTTTCTTATCCAGACTACCCTTGCGATTACAACTTTCAATAACATCCCAAAGTGCTATATTGTGATGTTTGAAACATTCTATTTTTTCTGAATAAGATTTAAATGGCATATCATTATTAAAGATATTGCTCATTATTTGCCAAAATAAATTTCTTTTATGAGCATAATATTCTCTTGTTGATAATGATTCTTTTCCCGGCATTGTACCAAGAATAAGTATTTTGCTATCATTATAAATTATTGGCTTAAAACATTGAATATTTACTTCATTATTCTTATTTTTTGTTTCAATACAACTATTGTTTATTGTTTTCATTATTGATTTATTTTTATATAAAATAATTGTAGAAGTTCTTCTCCTATTAATTACAATCTATCTATTAGTTGATTTATATCAATTGTTTTTGAGCAAAGGAAATGTTTTTTTGGACATTTATTATATCCATGTAAGCCGCAAGGGCGACAAGATAGGTTTTTGTTTGTTTGAACTATTTTACTATCCCTACTAAGTGGAGTAAAGCCAAAGGCAGGAACGGTTGAACAAAATATAGATGTTATAGGAGCATTAACAGAAGAACAAAGATGAAGTGGGGCTGAATCATTAGTAAAATTCATCTTAGCATTTTTCATCAGTTGAGCAGAAGCCAGTAGAGATAATTCTCCTGCTAAGATTATACATTTCTTATCTATTAAACCATTTTTTATTTCTTTGCAAAGATAATCGTCACTCTTTCCTCCTAAGAGGAATATTGTGCAATCCTTTGGTGCTGCATTTAAAAATTCTATCCAGCCTTTTGTATGAAATTCTTTTGTTTTCCAAAGTGAAGAAGGGCTTATTGTGTAATAAGTTTCTGTTATATTTAAACTATCTATCCTTTGTATTGCTTTTTTGTTTGGATATAATTTAGGAGGAAGAACATCAGCTGTGCTATCCTCACATATATTTGCAATCAGTTGATAGTTTCTTTCTATTTCATGAATAAAAGAATGATGACTAATTAGGTGTTCTATCTTTTGATCAAAGAATCTTGAAAGAGGATTCTTTTTAAAGCCTATCTTTATCTTTGAATTGGATAATGCTGTTATTAGTCCTGAGGAAAAGAATCTATTTATATTAATTACATATTCATAATTTGTTTTCCTTACCTTTTTTATAAGTTTAAAGAGATTCCTATATTTTTTTTTCTTTTCTTTATCCCAAATATATTTCTCTCCTATAAAAGGATGCTCGTCAAAGAGGCTTTCGTTGCCTTTTTTGACGAGCATATCTATTTTTTCTTGTGGAAAATTATAATGTAGTTCTTCAAGCAGTGAGGTAGATAGTATGACATCTCCTATTGATGCTGTTTGAATTACTAAGAATTTTCGCATAGAAATAAATTAAATTACTCTACAATTAAATTCCAAGAATGTTTATCTTCTATCCTACCTTCTTGTATTCCTTTAAGAGTTTCATATAGTTTTGTACATATTGGTCCTGCTTCTTGTCCAAAACTATATATTTTCTTAGTTTCTCTATCTTCAATTTGGGATATAGGAGATATTACAGCTGCTGTTCCGCATGCTGCTACTTCTTCAAAAGAAGAAAGTTCTTCAACAGAAATATGTCTTTCTTCTACCTTCATTCCAAGATCCAAAGCCAATTGACGCAAAGACATATTTGTTATTGAAGGAAGTATTGATGTTGATTTTGGTGTGCAATAAGTGTTATTTTTTATTCCAAAGAAATTTGCAGCACCTGCCTCATCTATATATTTCTTTTCAATAGCATCCAAATAAATACAATTTGAATAACCTTCATCGTGTGCTCTTTGTCCAGAATATAAGGAAGCGGCATAATTACCTCCAACCTTAAATGTTCCTGTTCCAAGTGGTGCAGCACGATCAAAATCTTTTACTATTTGGAATTTCACAGGACGGAAACCTTCTTTGAAATAAGGACCAACAGGACCAGCAAATACAACAAAAAGATATTCATCAGCAGGCTTTACTCCTACCTCTGCACCTGTTCCTATTAATAAAGGACGTAGATATAAGGAAGCTCCAGAAGAAGCAGGAGGAACAAATCTTTCATTTCTCTTTACAACTTCAACGCATGCCTTTATAAACAAATCCTCTTCTACTGGTTGCATCATTATACCCTTTGCAGTACGATATAATCTTTTTGCATTTTCATCAGGACGGAACAAACGTATCTTTCCATCAACTCCTCTAAAAGCTTTTAATCCTTCAAAGGCTTCTTGACCATAATGCAAGCAAGTAGCTGCCATGTGCATTGTGATTTCTTCCGATTGTGTGAAGGTTAATTCACCCCATTTACCATTTTTAAAATAGCAACGAGCATTCCAATCTGTTTTGTAGTAGCCAAAAGGTAGGCTTGACCAATTTATATCATTCATATAAGTTATTTTTTATTATTTTCTTTTATTAAATGAGTTAGCAAAACTACTATAATATTATTAATGTGCAAAATTATTAGGGTAAGAAAATATTTTTAGGATATTCTATATCATACAAAAACAATGCTTTTGCCATTACAGAAGTGCCTGATAATTGTCTATCTTTTTTTTCAATTATTCTACAAAAATCTTCCACAGAAATTTTCTCCTGACCAACTAATAACATAGTTCCAACAATTGCTCTTACCATATTTCTTAAAAATCTATTAGCTTTTATAGTAAAGACAATAATTCCATTATCTTCCTTTGAAGCATCCCAATGAGCATACATAACATTACAATTATTGTTATTTACTTGTGTATGTAGTTTTGAAAAACTTGTAAAATCGGAATATTGAAAAAGTTTTTCACAAGCCAAATTCATATTCTCTATATTTAGAGTATGGGGAAAATAGTAGGAAAACTCATTGAAGAAAGGTTGTTTTTTTGTTGAGATAAAATATTTATATGTCCTACTTATTGCATCAAAACGTGCATGAGAAGAAGGTTGCATCCTATAAATATTTATTATGTTTATGGAATAGTTGAAATAGTTGTTTAATCTAAAAATTAGATGTTCTATTTCTTCATTGGATAATTCTCTTGCATCAAAGTGTGCATAATAGTTTAGAGCATTAACACCAGAATCTGTTCTTCCGCATCCCACAATATCTTTTTCTCCTTCTTTTAAAAAATAGAAAAGAGCCTTTTCTATGGTTTGCTGTACAGATATATCATCAATTTGTTTTTGCCAACCATAGAAAAGGCTTCCATTATAGGATAGGTGAAGAAAGTATCTCACTTTATTCTCTTATTTGTTCTTTATTTTTCTTTAATAAAACCTGAACGTTTTAGGAATGCTTCATTTGTTGGAGCGTGTCCTCTAAATGCTTTGTAAAGTTCCATTGGGTGTTTCTTCCCTCCTTTTGAAAGAATGTTTTTTCTAAAAGACTCTGCAACTTTCTTATTGAATATTCCTTTTTCTTCAAATAGAGAAAAAGCATCTGCATCTAAGACTTCTGCCCATTTATATCCATAATATCCTGCTGCATATCCACCAGAGAATATATGACCAAATTGAGTACTCATCATTGTTCCTTTTACCTCTGGAAGCAGTTCTGCCTTTTGTGATGCTTCTCTTTCTATTTCTTCAACAGGTTTTGTAATAGGTTTTGTAATATTATTCCAAGCCATATCTAAGGTTCCGAAGAATAATTGACGAACACAAGCATATCCTTCCATATATTGTTCGCTATTTTTTATCTTATCTATTAGGCTTTGAGGCATCTTTTCATTAGTTTTGTAATTCACTGCAAAAAGATCTAAGAATTCTTTCTTTGTTGCAAAGTTTTCCATAATTTGAGAGGGCAATTCAACAAAGTCTCTATATACATTTGTTCCTGATGTTCCTTGATATTTACATTCTGAAAGTATGCCATGCAAACAATGTCCAAATTCATGAAGGAATGTTTCTAATTCTTCAAAGGTAAGTAGTGAAGGTTCTTTTTTAGTTGGTTTAGTAAAATTACAAACCATTTGAATTAATGGACGAATATCCTCACCATTAACAACGCTTTGTTCTCTAAAAGAAGTCATCCATGCACCTGAACGTTTAGATGGTCTTGGGAAAAAGTCAAGATATATTATAGCCATAAATTTATTCTTTTTCTTATCCCACACTTCATAAACTAAGACATCATCGTTGTATTTTGATATTGTTTTGTTTTCTTTAAACTCTAAACCATATAATGTATCAGCAAGAAGAAATATTCCCTTTTTCACATTATCTAACATAAGGTAGGGTTTAACCATCTCGGAATTTATTGCATATTTTTCTACCTTTAATTTTTCTTGCCAATAAGAAAAATCCCAACGTTGCAATTCTCCTTCAAAACCTTTTGAATGTGCATAGTCTGTTACCATTTTAAGATCTTTTTTTGCAAAAGGCATAGCAGCCTTTAATAGATCATCAATAAAGGTTTCTACTATTTGAGGAGTTTGAGCCATCTTGTCCGTTAGAGAATATTCTGCAAAGGAAGTATAACCCAATAATTGAGCTAAACGAAGACGAAAATCGGATATTTTTATTACGTTTTCTTTATTATCGTTTTCATTATTATTATTCCCTACACTATTATATGCAATCCACATTTGTTTTCTCAACTCTCTATTGTCGGAATATGTCATAAAAGGAATATAGCTTGGAGCATCCAAAGAGAAAAGATAGCCTTTTTTCTTACCATCCTTTGCTGCTTGTTGTGCAGCATCAATTGCATACTGTGGCAAACCTGAAAGGTCTTTTTTGTTTGTTATTAATAGGTGATAGGCATTTTGATCGTTTAAACTATTTTGTTGAAACTTTAATGTAGTTAGGGATAATTCTTCTGAAACTTTTCTAAAAGCATCCTTATCCTTACCTTTTAATAATGCCCCATTTTTAATAAATCCATTATAGGTTTTATCCAAAAGCATCCTATCTTCTGCTGTAAGAGGAATATCATCTCTATCATCATAAACAGCCTTTACTCTTTTGAATAAATCCTCATTCATATTCAAATCATTTGAATATTTTGTCAAAGCAGGAGTAATATCTTGTGCTATTTGTTGTAATTCATCGCTGGTATTGGCTTCATTTATATTAAAAAATACTCCAAGAACTCTGTTTAATAATCCCCCTGCCCTATCCAATGCAACTATTGTATTTTCAAATGTAGGTGCTTGTTTATTTGTTATGATATTGTTTATATCTTTCTTTGCCTCATCTAAGGCATATAATATTGCAGGATAGTAGTCCTGTGTTTTTATTTTATCAAAAGGAGGTGTTTGATAAGGAGTATTCCAAGGCATAACCAAGGGATTTGTTTGTTTTATTGCAGCTGCCTCCTGTGGGGTTAGCTGTGCTACTAATGTTTGTGCTATCATACTTATAACTAATGTTAATACGGTAATTTTTATTGATGCTTTATTCATATAATTATATTTTTTCGGTTTGCAAATATACAAACTTTAACCAAAAAAGTTCATTAGTCGGCATAAGGAAGGCAGGATTGTATAAAAAGGAAGTTAGATTGTATAAAATGTATTTTCAAAAAATATTTAACATTTTTTGCTTCAAATGTTAAATGCCGAAACTCCCCAAATTGGAAAACCCCATTTGCATATATCAAATCTTTTTTGTATCTTTGCCAAAAGCAATCGCTTTTAAGGCAAAAGCATAATAATTTTCCCATAACTTATATTTATTTTTTATTGTAAGATAATTATCTTATTATTAGTTTATTATCTTTAACTAAATCTTCGTTTCAGCAAATTATTTCTTCGTTTTAGCAAAATAAAACAGCGTTTTATTTAAATATTTCTTCGTTTTTTTGCTTCAAAAATCAGGATTTAGATTTTTTAATGAAAAATATAGAAAAATAGATTAAAATTTGTTTGGATTGTATTGATAATTAATAATTTGAAAAACTGAAATTCCGTTAGGAAAAATAAAGGTCGGTTGCCGACAAAAATTGAGTGAAATG
>JAISIA010000056.1 GCA_031262295.1 Bacteroidales bacterium
AGAATATTCTTATAACATAAACCAAATAATTTTAAATAAAAATGAAGTACTATATATATATATATATATATATCAATAACTTACAATTTCATATTAATTAATAAAATTTAGGGAATTTTTAATTAATTTTAGCAAATGCTTATATTTTTATTTGGGAAAAAAGAATTTTATTTGGCTTAATTTATTTTTGACGCTTGTTATTTTGATATACGAAAAATGTAATTTCAAAAAATATTTAACATTTTTTGCTTCAAATGTTAAATGCCTAAACTCCCCAAATTGGAAAATGCCATTTGCATATATCAAATCTTTTTTGTACCTTTGCCAAAATCAAAGAGCTTTTAAGGCAAAAGCATAATAATTTCCCCATAACTTATTTTTATTTTTTATTGTAAGATAATCATCTTATTATTAATTTGTTATCTTTGAATAAATCTTCGTTTTAGAAAATTAAAACGAGGTTTTAGAAAATTATTTCTTCGTTTTAGGAAAATAAAACAGCGTTTTATTTGAATTTTTCTTCGTTTTTTTTCTGAAAAAATAAGATTTTGAGTTTTTTAATTAAAAATCGGGGAAAATATATTAAAATCTGTTTGGATTATATTGATAATTAATAATTTGAAAAATTGAAATTCCGTTAGGAAAAACAAAGGTCGGTTGCCGACAAAAATTGAGTGAAATGTTAAAAATTCGTCAAATTATGTGTTTTTTATGAGGAAGAAATGTTAAAATTTGGTAGTTTTTGATGAAAAAAATGTTAAAATCTTTTGAAAAAATAATATTTTAAGTTTTTAATTTATGGAAGAAGATTATTAATTATTGACTTCCTTCTGCCAAGCGGCATTTATTTACCTATCGAATTAAGAATATATAATTATAAACCAGCCTTCCGTTAGGAAAAATAAAAGCCACTTGGTGGTTCGTTAGCAAACCTTAGTTATTATTGAGGTTTATTAGGTTTTTGCATATTGTAAATAAGGATTAATTTATAAGTTTTCGCCTTTTTTGGGACAAAAAAACTGCATTTATTGAAAAATAACGTATCTTTGCCTTTTTAAAAATATTATTTAATCTCTAAATAAGTTTATGAGAAGATTAATTTCGTTTATAGTAGCCTTATTATTTTTTAGTGCATCCTTTGCTCAAGTTGATGTTACTTGGGGTAATCGTTTCTATGACATATTGGAAGACTGCCAAGATGCAAAGATAGTTATGGAAGACTATCAGGGCTATTATATGTGGTATTTATTAAATGAATACAAGGGTAATGGTGAGTATGAGCTAAAATACTATATGGCTAAGTTGGATAAGGAGAAAAACATTCAGAAAATATATAGAATGGATTTCGGACACCCTTCCTTTAAGATAGAATACTCTTGGCAGTCGGGAGAGTTGATAGGCTTTGTTCTTAGTAGGATTTCTCAAGATAAGGAGGATAATAAGAAAAAGAAGTCCTCACAAAAACAATCCCAAAACATAACAACAGGCAAAGCTAACCTATATTATCAATTCTTCCATACTCAGGATATGCGTTTGGTTGGAGATAGACCAGAAAAGTTTAAGACATACAATTATTTCTCAATAGAAGGTCAAAAACCATACTTGTTTAAGTTTTCTGAAAATAATTCATTTCTTTCATTTGCTTTCCTAACTAATGATTCTTCATCAAGGGCAATATCTTTTGAAGTTTATGATAATAAGATGAGGCTTTTGTGGGAAAAGAAACATAAGTTAAACATACAAAATGATGGGTTCTTAGTTAGGGATATTGCTGTTAGTAATGACGGATTAAGAGGATTAATTGGAATAAATTCTTTCTCCTTAGCAAAGAAAAAACTCAACACTGACGGGAAAATTCATCTTATTTGGTTAAATGAATATGAAGAAAGAACATATCAAGAGCAATTAGATAAGGCTTGGGCTACCGATTTAAAGTGTGCATTTTTTAATGAAGAGGACTACTTAATTGCAGGCTATTATTCAATATCGGATGACTATCCATTATTAGCAGCAGGTAGCTTTTCTTTTTCTTATGATAATAGAAGAGGATATAAGAAAAATTCTTCAATAAAGGAATTTAAAGAGTATGAAAACGATGATGATGTTTATTCTACAAATAAGGAATTACCAATTCCTTCCGATATGGTTGCAGAGATAGACTACATATATCCTATGGTGGGAGGTAATTGCATACTTATAGGAGAGCAAAGATATGCCTCAAAGATTATACCTCCAAAACGTAGGGGTGAAAAGCCAACAGGTGAGAATGCAGATTTTTATAGAGATATAATAATTACTAATGTAGATAAGACAGGTTATATAACAGGTAGTACTTATATTCCTAAAAGACAAAAAACATATCAAGGAAGCAATCAATATAATTCATACGCCCTAACAAGGGATCGTTATGGTATATACCTAATGTTTAATGACCATCAAGATAATTATAAAGGCAATCGCTTTGTTGCAAAACGCAATTATAATTCTGATAAATTGAGAACACAGGTAAATTTTGTTCAAATTTATGGAGATGGTTCTTGGCGTTGGCATGAAGTGTATAATTCAAAAATAAATAAGATGCCATTTTATAAAACCATATTTTTGACAAAGGATAAGGAAGTTCTTTTCCTTAGTCATTATAGGGATAATAATATAATAGGTAGTATAGGTACAAGATAAAACAAATCTGAAATGAAAAAAGAAAGAATTGTTGAAATTATAGATCATTTAATCTATGAAGTTGCAAAGGATGATAAGAATAATATCCTAATTTGCGGAGAAGAAGGAACAGGCAAAGAACACGTTGCAAAACGTATTGTGGCTTCTTATACAGAAGATGTCCCTTTTGCTATTTGTAATATTACTCCTTCAACCACTTTTGAGAAGATTAAACCTTTTATATTAAAGGCTAATGGTGGAACACTTTGTTTGGATGAGATAGGAGATTTAAAGATGGAAGAACAAAAATTGCTTCATCAAGCCTTGCAATCAAAAGAAATTGATACCCTACCCTATTCAAAGAAAAATAAATTTAGTCTTCGTTTGATTTGTACAACAAATAAAGAACTTCAAAAGGAGATAATAAGAGGTAGTTTCAATAAGAATCTTTATAATTTAATAAATGGCTTTACTATTGAATTACCTCCTTTAAGGGATTATGGTGAAGAGATATTGGAATTGGCAGAAGGATTAATATTTGACTATTGTAAGAAGAACCACATGCAAATAAAATATCTTTCCTCTGGGGCAAGAGATACACTACTTAATTATAGCTATCCAAAGAATCATCGAGAATTAAGAGCAATAATAGAACTTACATTGAGTATGTCCAATTCTTCAATTATATATCCTGATGAAATATATCTTAGAAAGTCTGAACAAGAAAATCTTTTGGGAGAAGAACTTCCATTAAGAGAATATGAATCTCGCATAATAAAGCATTTCTTGGATAAATATGACAATAAGGTTTATTTTGTTGCAAAGAAGTTGGATGTAAGTAAGAATAAAATATACAATGTCATTCAACGCTCTTTAACAAAAAGCACAAAGAAGGGATAACATTCTTTATTTAATAAAACCTTTTTTTTATATAATATTTCTATACAATAACCACAACTCCCGAAGAAGAATCCTTATTTGCTCCCGTTACAGAGGATAGGACATTTATTTGTTTTCTTATTCTTAAAACTCCTAAGAAAGCAAATATTAAAGCCTCTTTATAATTTATTGTTGTATTATCGGGAATGAGTATATTAAAAGGAAGTTTTTCTTTTAATTTACTTATCAAAAATTTATTAAAAGCTCCTCCTCCTGTTATTAAACAATCAGTTTTTATATTCCTACTTAATTCAATGGATATATGTTCTGTGAAGGTTGATAGTTTATCATTAATTGTTATATCATATAAATCCATTATTGGATTTATATACTTTTCTACCCACTCTCTTGAAAGCGATTTTTTATCCTTTATTTTGTAGTATTCCAACTTGCTTAACTCTTCCAATAAACTATAATTTATATTACCCCTTTGAGCTAATTCTCCATCCTTATCATAAGCCATACCCAATTTTTGAGAAAGAGAATTTAGAACAATATTAACAGGACAAATATCATAAGCAATTCTTTTAAAGTTTTCCTCAAAAGAAATATTTGAAAAGCCACCAAGGTTTAAACAAGAGGGATACTTACTAAATAATAATCTATCTCCTATTGGTACAAGTGGAGCACCTTGACCATTTAATGCTACATCCATTGAACGAAAATCTCCAATAGTTGTAATATTTGTTATAGCACTTATCTCAAAAATACTACCTATTTGTTTTGTTATTTTGTTTTTAGGATTATGAAATATTGTATGACCATGAGAAGAAATAAAATCTACTTTTAGTTTATATTCATCTATAAACTCTTTTACTTTATTTCCTATAAATTTTCCATAAAGGACATCTATTTCAACAAAGTTTAATGCCGATGTATTCTCTGCTTGAATTAGCATATTCCTTATTTGAAGAGAATATTCTATTGTTTTAGCTTTTTCAATTGAATAAGTCCAAACATTGTTTTCATATTTGAAATGACAATAAGCCAAGTCTAAACCATCCAAAGATGTTCCAGACATTATTCCAATAACCTTATATAACATAAATTTCTTATTATTTTTTTGGGAAAACAAAACTATAATACATCTAAAAGAATATCCATCTTTGTGGAATTTGAACCCTTTATTAGTATTGTTGAATTTATTATTGGATTTTCTTTCAAATACTCTTTTAAAAGCAAAGAATTAGGAAAAAGATATTCTTCATCTATTAGCCCTTTATATTCTTCCCCAACAAAGAATGCACCTTTTAGTTGCATATTTTTTACCTTCTCAACTATTTTTTTATGTTCTTCCCTACTTTCTTTACCCAATTCCTTCATTGCACCCAAAAGAACATACCTATTCTTTGACTTATTCTTTGCAAAATCATTTAATGCAACATCCATAGAAGAAGGATTGGCATTATAACAATCAACAATTAATGTATTGGTTTTTGTCTCTCTTTTCTCTGAACGATGAATAGTTGGAGTGTAGCTTTCTATTGCCTTTTTAGAAAGAGATAGAGGAACATTAAATATATTTCCAACAATTATAGAGGCAAGAATATTTATTTGATTATACTCTCCTACTAATTTACTTTTTATTATTTCTCCTTCAAAACTTATTTGTGCTCCCTCTTGTTTTGGATAAGATGATGAAAGAGAATATTGATAGAATTTATTTTTGTGTTTATTTGAATAATTCTTTAATGAAGAATCATCCATATTAATTATTGGATACTTATCTTCTTTATCAAGATATACGAAAAGTTCTGTTTTTGTCTTTACAATATTTTCAAAAGAGCCAAAACCTTCTAAGTGTGCCCTACCTATATTTGTTATAAGTCCATAATTAGGCTCTGCAATATGACAAAGAAAATTTATCTCTCCAATATGATTTGCTCCCATTTCAATAATTGCAATCTCTGTTTTGCTATTTATTCTCAAAAGAGTTAGAGGAACACCTATATGATTATTAAAATTGCCTTTTGTTGCAAGGGTATTATATTTTGTAGAAAGAACACAATATAAAAGTTCCTTAGTTGTAGTCTTTCCATTTGTTCCTGTTATTGCTATAAGTTTTAATTGTGGAAATTGTCTTCTATGATATAGAGCAACATCTTGTAGGAAGGATAGAGCATCATCAACTAAAAAACATCTTTCATCCAATAGATATTCCTTTTCATCAATAACTGCAAAGGAGGCTCCACTATCAAGAGCTTTCTTTGCAAAAGTATTACCATTAAAACTATCTCCTTTTAGGGCAAAGAATATATCACCCTTATTTATATTTCTTGTATCTGTTGTTATATTGGGATTTAAAAGAAATATTTTATAAAATTCCTCTACCCTACGTTTATTGTCTTTTGAATTGCATTCCATAACATTTGAGCTGATTTTTCCCAACTAAATTTCCTATTTTGTTCAAATCCTTTTTCAATTAGTTCTGCCCTTAAAGAAGGATTATTATATATATCTTCCATTTTCTCTGCTATGCTTTGAGCAAGATAAGGATCGCAATACAAGGCTGCATCTCCTCCAACCTCTGGCATAGAGGTTGTATTTGATGTAATAACTGGACAACCCGCTGCAAAAGCCTCTACAATTGGTATTCCAAAACCTTCAAAAAGGGAAACAAAGGTTAGGGCAATGGCACAATTGGCTATTAGATTTATTTTCTCTGCTTCCAACCTCCCAGTGAATATGACATCATCTTTATGTTTCATTGTTTTAAAACAATTCTCCATCTCTCCCTTCCACCATTTCTTTGTACCAACAACAACAAGTTTTACATCACTCTTTGTGTTTTCTTTAAATATATCAAAAGCCTTAAAGAGATTAATTAGGTTTTTTCTCTTATGAATTGCTCCAACAAAATAGAAATAATCCTTGCCTTGTGTTAATTCTTGTTTTGCTTTTTCTTTTTCTTCAACAGACACTTGATAATATGCTTCATTGGCTGCATTGTAAATAACATCAATCTTACTTGGAGCAATATCGTAAAAGTCCATTATATCACCCTTTGAATACTTAGAAACACAAATAAGACGTGTTGATTTCTTTGCATATTGAGGAAAAAATTTTAGATAATATCTCCTATGCCAATAATTCCCTATATACTTTGGATTATATTCATAGTTTATATCGTGAAAAGTGTTTAATGTTGGTACCTTTGACTTACGAGGAATATAGGTATCAGGAGAAAAAAGTATGTCTGCCTTATACTTTTTTATGTAATATGGTAAAAGATATTCAAAATATAAGTACCATAGTATTGGTAATCTTGTTGGACAAGGAATAACAACAGGAGTTATATTGGGTGCAAAGACAAATTCCTTACTATATTTCCTATCAAAAAAGAATATAAATTCCACCTCTGGATGATTCTTTACTAAATGTTCTAATGTCTTTAAGGTAAAGTATCCTATACCTTCAAGCCTATTATGAATCAATAATCTTGTATTAACTGCTACTTTCAAAATACTAAAATTAATTTTTTTAAGTTATTAAAGCAAAATTACAAAGATTTAGTGAGAAAGAAGTTTATTATAAATTTATTTTTTCTTTTATTTTTAAACATCGGCATAAAATCCTTTTGGATTTTAGGAGTTGATCGTGGAGTACAAAATACTGTAAATGCAGCAGATTACGGCTTGTATTTTGCACTTTTAAACTTTTCTTTCATCTTTAATATTCTTTTAGATTTTGGATTAACTAACTACAATAATAGATTAATTGCTCAACACCCTCAACTACTAAAAAAACATTTTGCTCAACTTCTGCCAATAAAATTTGTAATGGCAATTGTTTTTTCTTTGGTTGTTTTCCTTGTTGCTATAATCTTAGATTATGATGCTCATTCATTAAAACTTCTTTCTTTTTTATGTCTTTCTCAATTTCTTGCTTCCCTACTTTTATATCTTCGTTCAAATATATCGGGCTTACAATTATTCAAAACAGATAGTATATTGTCAGTTTTAGATAGGTTTATTGTTATAATCCTATGTTCAATACTGCTTTGGTCGGGTCTATTAAAGACAGAATTTAAGATAGAATACTTCATATTCACACAAGTCTTTGCTTATGCTTTCTCAGTTGTTGTTGCCTTTTTTATATGTATAAGAAAAACAGGATGGATAAAATTGAAATGGAATAAGGCTTTTGTGATAAAAATCATTAAAGAATCCTATCCTTATGCAATACTAATACTATTAATGTCATTCTACAATAGAGCAGATGGAGTTATGATTGAAAGAATGCTTAATAATGGGAAACAAGAGGCGGGAATTTATGCCTCAGCCTTTCGTTTGGTTGATGCTGCTAATATGGTAGCTTATCTTTTTTCAATAATATTGCTTCCTCTTTTTTCAAGATTAATAAAGAATAAGGAAGATGTAAGACCAATAATAAAAATATCTTTTCATCTTTTATTAATGCTTACAATTTGTTTTATAGCAATAAGTCAATTTTATGGCACTGAGCTTATGGCACTAATGTATAATAAACATATAATGGAGAGTGAAGCCATTTTCAGAGTTCTTTCTTTTTGTTTTTTACCTATTTCAATGACATATATATTTGGAACATTACTAACGGCTAACGGCTCATTGAAACAACTTAATATTGTAGCATCCTGTGGAATGGTTCTAAATATAGGGATTAACCTAATACTTATTCCTCATTTCAATGCTTTGGGTGCAGCATACTCTTCCCTAACTGCTCAAACAATAACCTCTCTTTTACAAGTTATTATTGCAATAAAAATCTTTAAAATAAAGACAAATTATGCCTACATACTAAGAATATTACTATTTGTTTTGTGCATATTCCTTACAACCTTCTTGATAAAAAATCTTAATTTCTATTGGATGTACAATATCATAATTACAGCCTTAGTAATGATAGTCCTAAGTTTTATTTTTAGAGTATTTAATATAAAAGATTTAATAACCCTAATAAAATCGTCACCAAACAAGTCAGCAACCAACTTTTAGTCGGCAACCGACCTTTAATTTTCCTAACGGAACTTAGGGTAGTTGTTTTATAAATCATTAATCCGACAGGTTAATAAATACCGCTTGGCGGTCGGAAGTCTGGTTTTACATTTATATATTTTTCTTTCTAATGCAATAGCTTCTGCAAGAGTAAATCTTAGTACTACAAAGATATATAATATTCTACAAGAAATGGGATTTACCATGAAAAGGTTTGAAAATAAAAGATGTTGGTTAGTTCATAGATTTAATGTAGCAGGAATTTAAAATTTACGGGCATAACGGGCACGTATTTTTTACAAAAAACTATTTTTATTACACTGCGATTCCGATAAAGTTGAACATTTATCGGGATCGCATTTTTTATATATTTCTTTTTTCTTAAAAAAGTGTGTCCCGTTATGCCCGTTGAAATGTTAAAAATATCCTTAAAAAGGAAAAAATTCCTTAAAAAGGATAGAAATAGCGGAAAAAAGCAAGAAATACTGATTTTTGCTAAAAATAGAAAATGCGATAAATCGGGAATTTTTTTGCAAAAATTTTTCCGATAAATCGGAAAATATTTAATGTAAAATTCCAAAAAGTAATTTTCAAATGCCCTTTTCATACTTCCAAAGAACAAAACAAAAGTCTCCTGCCGACAAAACGCTGTTTTAATTTACTAAAACGAAGAAATAATTTATTAAAACGAAGAAATAATTTATTAAAACTTCGTTTTAATCTTGTTGAAATATAGAGATATAGGTGAGGGAAAATATAAAAAAATATCCTAAAACTACCCACAATTGGGCATTTATCTTTCCTATTGAATTTGTTATTTCATTCCTGCATTTATTTCAAAAAAAAAGAGACTATCCCTTTCATTGGGATAGTCTCTTTTATCAACTATTCTATCTATCTCAATATCTTTTATCTCATTTTCTCAACCACTTCCTTTGTCTTCTCTATCCGCTTGTCCGCCCATTCCACCACATTTTTGATAACTATTTTTTGCATTGCTTTAATGTAAGTTGACATAAAGGCGTAGTCGGGAGTGTGATCGGATTTTACGGGGAGAATAATTATATCTTTTTGAATTTTCTTATTTGAAATACTATCGCCCCAACTATACAAAGGCGAAAGAGATTTAGTTATAGTAGTTACCAAAAATAGTTGAATAAGTTTTGTTCTTTTTTCGGATTCTTTTAAATATAGAGCCAAATTATGACTATCGTTTGAAAAATAATCTTTTTCTTGATAAGTTACTACAAAAGTCTTTCCACCTATAAAAATACTATTTCCCTCATCTATCAAATTTTCTTCAAATTCAATATAAGTCCCAACCGCATTATTATTATTACTTGCAGTTAAATATGGAGTATTACCGCTATTTTCTACTATATAACGAGACAAAATATTATGAGTATTTTTTACTGTAAATATGTCGCCAACAATCTTAAATTCTCTCCACTCCACTTTGTCAATATCCGCCAACACCTGCACCTCTTCGCTTGTAAGTATATAATCTTTAAGATTAGTAATTGTTAAATACGCTTCGAGCGTAGCGAGACGCTCCGCTTCGAGCGTAGCGATAAACTCCTCTATGTAGTCGAAGGCAATTTCTGATCCT
The DNA here is from genome assembly GCA_031262295.1 of Bacteroidales bacterium. Classification (GTDB taxonomy): domain Bacteria; phylum Bacteroidota; class Bacteroidia; order Bacteroidales; family P3; genus UBA10566. The sequence goes on from JAISIA010000056.1 coordinate 10,183, forward strand.
TTGTACGGAATGTCAATTTCGTAGTTATTCATTTCATCAAGTTTGTACCCTGATTGTTGTCCATCATATTGAGAAACGAAATTTTGAATATATGTCATAAAGAATTTGGCGAGTTTTTCATTGATATTAAATTTTGGTGTTAGTTTGTTAATATTTTGTGAAACATAATAAGGTTCCTTTTGATATTTTACATACTTGTAATTTCCAATAACCGTTGCTGTTATGGTAAATGGAGCATTTGGTTCAAAATTTTGTTTTATAATTTTTCCTTGAATTCCATTAAACTCAAAAGTTCTCCCAATAAAATTTATACCAGAATCAACAAAAGTTAATTTTCCCGCATCCAAGGATTTTGTTCCTGTAATATCAAATAATCTTTCTAATTTTACTTTACGCCAGTCAATACAGTGTTTTTTTTCGAGTGCCAATAACTCATTCTGCATCGACTGGCGGTCTATTTTCCCAAGCAGTCCTCCTCCTTCTTTAAGAGTTGATTAACCTCCCACGCCAGATAGTCGGCCACCGTTTTTCTAAAATCGTTGAAAGTGGGTTTTGTGTCAATAGGCGATGTTTGATTCCAGTCAGCACCATTTTTAGAGTCTATAGTGTTTTCGTAGTATTCTTTTTCAGTAAAGATATTTAGTTTTGATTTTCCAAAAAGCACCAAATTCACCAATTCTTCGTATCGTTCTTTGGCATGGTCAGTATCTTTCAGGTTATTACTTGCTTTTTTGCGATTGGTGCGAGTGTAACCATCATTAGAAAAATCAATAAATTTTACAATATCATCTCTTTTGTGAGATTCATTTACTCTAAATACATAGATATTGGTTTGAACGCTTGATTTTCCTACAAATAAATCAGCAGGCATTTTTATACTTGCAAGTAATGTATGCTTTTTCAAAATTCGTATATTAAATTCTTTGGCTCTCCCCGTGCCAGCTGAACTCTGAATAATAATTGCAGCATAACCTTTATTCATCATTCCCAATGCTTTTTCTACAAAGTTCATTCCGTTACCTTCAGCAGAGTATGGGGGATTGAGTATAAAGGCGTCAGCAGGAAAATTAGTGTCGGTTTTACCAAATCCATATTTCCCGTCAAAATCTGTTATAGAATTTTTATTTAATATATTGGAACTTCCGTCTCCCATCAAAATCATATTGAGAATTGCTAGCATATATACACTTGAAAGAATTTCCAAACCAAGTAGCTGTTCGGCTTTTATTTTCATCTCTTTTTTAGATAATTCGTTCGGCGAAGTAATAGTATTTCTGGCATCTATAAGCATTTCGTTCATAGCAGCAATCAAAAGTCCGGCTGAACCAGTTGCAAAATCCCAAACATAAGAATCTTTGTTTACTCTTGCCAATTTCACCAGCAAAGTTGCAACATACGATGGAGTAAGCACCACATCATTCAGTTTATCCTGCGTAAAACCAAGCCAAGAGTACATCTCATTGAACAATTTACCCGTAAAATCGGTTGTTAGCCCGATTTTGTAGTAGATACCCAAATCATCCACAATTTTGGTAAATAAACATTTTAATTGGCTTTCGCCATTTTCAACTTTATTTATGTTTTCCGTTAAAAGCGTATTTGATAATGTTCTTATAATTAAATCTTTCTTTTCGTTAGGTAAATTCTTTTCGTTTAAAAAAGAAGTGATTTTACGCACTAAAATATCGCCGTCTTTATTGCCGTTTTCGTCAGAAGATTTTAAATCATCCTTTGAGAGAGGCGAAACTTTCCCCGGTATTCCAAGCGTTGCAATAATTGAAGCGGCAACAAGATAAACGCGGTCGCCTTCACTCAATCCCTTTCCTTTGTCATCGTTGTAAATGTCATTGTTCAATTTTGTCAAACTGATGTCTATTGCTTTTTCTCGCTGTTCCTTTATTTTATCAAGTTCTTCTTGCGAAAGATTTAATGTTTTGACGTTTTCAATAAAAGCATCAAAATTTTTCTTTGCCAAAAAAGACAAATCAGAATAATTACCAACTTTCTGACCACTGCCAAAATTAGATTTTGAAACATAATACACTCCTATTTCAGGAATTATATTTTCGTTTTCATCTTTGTATCCCGTCATGCCAATTGCTATAATGTCGGCATAACTCGTATGGTGAAGCAAAGCATTAGCATAATGCACACCTCCATTTACAGCATAAGAATTTATATTTTTGAATTTAGGTTCGTTTTTTTCATTTCGGTTATCCACTTTCCCATCGCTATCAAGTCTTACAAGTTTATCCTTATACCCTTTATACTCAATTAAAACAGGATAATAATTCAAATTTTTATCTTGTAGCAAAAGTTTGGCATCCGGACGATTTGCTCCCGTGCCCCCCGTTTTTGAAAAATAATCTAAAAGTGCCTTGTCTATTTCAGCATTTAACGATTCCTGTTCCAATTTGTAATCCAAATCATAAGATTTCAGCCAACCATTTGCTAAATCTGCGATATTAGGCTCAATTGATTGAACTTTTATTTTTTTAACCATAAATAAACTAAACATTAAAAATTGTTAAAAATACCTAAAAAAGATATTTGCAAATATAGAAATAAAATTAGGAACAGAAATTTTGTTCGTCTTTTTAAGATGCTTTAAGCAATCTTTTTTATAAAAAAGATACAAGAATTATAACAATAAGAAGACTACCCGACTTCCGTTAGAAAAAATAAATGCCTGTTGCAGGTTAAATGCCGCTTGGCGGTCGGTTGCCGACTAAATGCCCGTTGGCGGTCTTGGGATTTTTACAATGAATTGTTCTCCTTCAATATCATTTACCCATTCTATATTTGGTTGTTCTTTAATTGCTCGTCTAATACCTGTTCCTAAACCGCTAAAAGGCATAGTATGTTGGGCAAAAGAGACCAATTGATTGTTTCTTATTATAGGATTTCCATACTTTATATCTTCTACTGTTAAGCTATTGGGTAGTTTGCCCGGACTTATGATTTCAATCCTATTGTCAAAAATTAATATACGAATGGGAGAGTTTTTGAAATAATCTCTATGTATAAGGGCATTTTGAATTAGTTCTATTAGGGCTATTTCTGAAATTTCAAGTCTTCCTATTGAGTTAAAGCCTTGTTCATATTGTAAGTGTTTTAGGTTGGATTTAAAAAAACATATAGCCTCTTCAAATAGTTTAGGAATAGTCCCTCTAAAATCAGCAGGTTTATTTCTATATTGATTGTTAGAAATATCATTACCAATAAAAGATATAGCTTTAATGGTAAAGGCGGGCTTTATGCTTTGAGGGTCATTGCCAAAAAATAAAAGACCAGCCAAAGAAATATGTCCATTATGTAAAATTCGCTTAGCTTTTAGTGCTTCTTCAAAGGTTAAACCTTTTTCTTGATAAGTAAAACCAAAGTCTTTTTTAAAATAATCTGCAAATACATCTTTGTTTATATCATCAATACTTGTTCCATAAACTTCCATTTCATCAGCCAATAGATTAGCACTGCTTTGAAATAGACGCATTATTTCAAAATTGTCAGTAAGCAAGCGTTTATTGGAACCCTGTTTTACATATATTTCTCCCTTTGCTGTTTTATATGGTTTATTAATCCCTTCTTTAACATGTATAACCAATACATTTTTTATTGAATTATCCACATCAATTTTAATCACTTCTGTATTTACATACACCACAGGTTTTATATTATCTGCAATTTGAGATATAATTCTGTCATATTCTTCAATTTGTTCAGATATAAGTCCTATTATTTCTCCCGTTACATCTCTAATGCCAATAAGAATAATACCACCCAAAGAATTGGACATTGCAACAATTTCTTGAGTTATGCTATCCTTATGAGGAAGTTCTTCTTTAAATTGTACCGTACTTGTTTCGCCAGTGGAGATAATATCTAAAAATTCGCTTGTGTTCATATTTAAAAGTCTTTTTCAAATACAAAAATACATTATTTTTATAACTTGCAATTCTTTTAAACTAATTTGATGAATAATCTTTAATTATTTCAGATAAGAAAAGGCTAAATAGTGTTAAGAAATTTGCCAAAGAAGCAAATATAAGTGTAGCCCTTGCGGAAGTATAGTATATAAATGTAAAATACCTGCCTTCCGTAGGACAAAGTAAAGGTCGGTTGCCGACCGGTTGCCGACAAAATTTCATTAAATTAAGTCTCTCAAATACTTTTTTTCAAAAAATAACGTATATTTTTTAAGCGTGAAACATTAAAAAAAGTTTTTACTTATGCTAATAAATACTTTAAAATGTTAAATATTTTTTTAAAATTGAAACTATATTAGTATATTTGCATACTTTATTGAAACAATATAACAGCTTAAAAAACAATTTATGGAAAAGATAGTTTTTGATAGAGAAAAATTAATTAACCTAAGTTATTCTCTCAATCGGGAATTTTTACGTACAAACGGAAAGGGTGTATATGCTACAACAAGCCTCTGTCTTTGCAATACAAGAAAATATCATGGACTTTTTATAGCCCCTCAAAAGAATGTTGATGATGAATTTCACGTCCTCCTATCTTCTTTGGACGAAACTATAATACAACAAGATATTCCCTTTCATTTAGCTTTGCATCGCTACAAAAATGGTGTATATTACCCCAAAGGACACAAATATTTAACAAATTATAAGGTTGGAAAAACTGCACAACACACCTACTCTTTGGCTGATATTCAAATTACAAAAGAGTTTATCTTTTCTCAAAAACAAGGAAATTTAATTATAAAATACTCAGTTGAAAAGTGTGATAAGCCCTTTAAGATTCAATTCAATCCTCTTTTGGCTTTTCGTTCTCGTCACACTTTGACCAAGAGCAATTCTAATGTAAATACCAACTATGATGTTGTTCCCAATGGTGTTGGCTTTTGTTTATATGAAAATTATGATAATCTCTTTATTCAATTTTCAAAAGATGATGTAGAATATAATCATAACCCTATGTGGTACTATGATTTTGAATATATAAAAGAAGAAGAAAGGGGTTATGATTTTTATGAGGATTTAATATCTATGGGATATTTCCAAACCACTCTTAAAAAAGGAGACACACTTTATATAAGTGTTTCAACAAAGGTGGAGGAAACTGAAAATTTAAAGTCGCTCTACTCCTCAGAACTTAGAAAGTTGGAAGTTTTTGACAGCTTTCCTATTGCATTAAGTAGGGCTGCAAAGAAATTTTTCGTTGAAAAAGATAATGGAGATATTGATATTTTAGCAGGTTATCCTTGGTTTGGACGTTGGGGTAGAGATAGTTTTATTTCACTCTTTGGTCTTTGTCTTGGAATTAATGATTTCAATGTATTCATTAGAGTGATTGACACCTTGATTAAGGATGTAAAAAATGGTCTTTTCCCAAATATAGGTTCCCAAGATAATAGTGCATATAATTCTGTTGATGCTCCGATGTGGTTTTTCTGGGCTATGCAACAATATTGTGATTATACCCATAAAGAAAAGCAGGTTTGGAAAAAATATAAGGATGTTTTTCAAGGAATATTACGTAGTTATAGGGATGGAACTAATGAAAACATAAGGATGATGCCAAATAATCTTATATGGGCACAACAAGAGGGAAAGGCTCTAACGTGGATGGATGCAATTGTTAATGGGAATCCAGTGACTCAACGCAAAGGGATGTGTGTTGAAATTAATGCTCTTTGGTATAATGCAATTATGTTTTGTCTTTCCTTAGCAAGGATTTCTAATGATAAAGCATTCATTAGTGAATGGGAAGATATTTCTATGAAAATCCCAGAAGAGTTTAAAAATGTCTTTTGGAATAAATCAATTGGTTGGCTTGCAGATTATGTTGATGGATATTATAAGGATTTTTCCATAAGATGTAATATGATTGTTGCAACTTCATTAAAATATAGGTGTATTTCAAATAAGATATGTCAATTAGTTGTAGATAGAGTAAAGAAAGAGCTATTAACACCTTTTGGATTAAGAACACTATCCCCTACTCACAGCAATTATCATCAAAGATATGAAGGAGGACAAGAAGAAAGAGACGAGGCATATCATCAAGGTACGGTTTGGGTTTGGCTTTTAAGTCATTTTGTTGAAAGTTATTTGAGAATTTATGGAGTCCAAGTAATAGAGGAATGTGAAAAACTTTATCTTGGCTTTGAGAATGCTTTGACCAATTATGGAATAGGAGGAATTGCAGAAGTTTTTGATGGAAATCCACCTCATAAAGCAGGAGGAAGTATATATCAGGCTTGGTCTGTTTCGGAGGTTATAAGGATAAAATATCTCATTGATTTAGAAAAATCAAATAATATGAAAAAAGGATTATGAAGGTATTAATGTTTGGATGGGAATATCCTCCACATATAACAGGAGGTTTAGGTACTGCCTGCTTTGGTTTAACAAAAGCTATGGTTAAACAAGGCGATGAAGTAATATTTATTGTGCCTAAGATGTATGGAGATGAACTTTTCGGCGGAGCACGTTTAGTTAATGCCTCCGATATTGTTGTTAATCTATCGGAGGACTTCTATAAACAATATTGGCACAATCTTTCCTATGTTGAAATTAACTCTACCCTTATTCCATATATTGGATTGGAGGATTATTTTAATGTTATAAATCAAAGAAGTCTTAATGGAGAGGGTAGGATAACTAATTTCTCTGAGAAAAAATATGAATTTTCAGGAAAATATGGTAAAACCCTATTACAGGAAGTTGAAAGATATGCCTTAGTTGGTGCACAAATTGCAAAGAATTATCAATATGACATAATACATGCTCACGATTGGCTTACATATAAGGCAGGTGTTATGGCAAAAAAGGTGAGTGGAAAGAAATTAGTCATTCATGTACATGCAACAGAATTTGATCGCTCGGGCGATAATATAAATCAACAGGTATATGATATTGAACGCTACGGAATGGATGAGGCAGATCATATTGTTTGTGTTTCAAATTTTACTCGCAACATTGTTATTAATCGTTATAATCAAAACCCTGATAAGGTTTCTACAATATATAATGGAGCAAATTCTCTTTTAAGTTATGATTTACCAATAGAAAAAACGATAAAAGAAAAAGTTGTCACCTTCTTAGGAAGAATTACATTCCAAAAAGGACCAGACTATTTTGTGGAAGCTGCTCATAAGGTATTGAAATATGAAAACAATGTAAGGTTTGTAATGGCTGGAAGTGGTGATATGCTAAATCGTATGATTGCTCTTGTAGCAAAAAAACGTATATCAAAGAATTTCCACTTTACAGGCTTTTTAAATTCAGATGAGGTAAAGAAACTCTATGCTTTAAGCGACATTTATGTTATGCCATCGGTAAGCGAACCTTTTGGAATTTCACCCTTGGAGGCTATTGGTTCAAATTTACCTGTTATTATTTCAAAACAATCTGGTGTTTCCGAAGTATTGAAATATGCAATAAAGGTAGATTTTTGGGATATTGATGCTATGGCAAATGCCATTTATTGTTTGATAAACTATGATGCACTTTCCAAAATGTTTATAAGTAATGGAAAGACCGAAGTTGAAAACATAAAATGGGAAACCTCGGCAAAGGAGTTAAGAAATTTATATTATACATTATTAAAATAAGGATAAATGAAAAGTATTTGTTTTTACTTTCAGGTACATCAACCATTTCGTTTAAAACAGTATCGTTTCTTTGATATTGGACGAAATCACAACTATTTTGATGACTTACAAAATGAGTGGATTTGTCGTAGGGTTGCTCAAAAATGTTATTTGCCTGCCAATAGACTAATATTGGATTTAATTAATGAAAATGGTGGAGCATTCAAGGTTGCATATTCCATTTCAGGAGTTGCATTAGACCAATTTGAACGCTTTTGTCCAGAGGTTATAGATTCATTTAAGGAATTGGCAAAGACAAATTGTGTGGAGTTCTTAGCAGAAACATATACCCATTCATTATCTTCATTAAAGTCAAAGCAGGAATTTGTGGAGCAGGTTAGGATTCATTCTGAAAAAATAGAGAAGCTATTTGGCAAAAAGCCTAAGGTGTTCCGTAATACTGAGCTTATATACTCTGATGAAATAGGGAATATGGTTGCAGATATGGGATTTATTGCCCAATTATCAGAAGGAGCAAAACATATAATGGGATGGCGTAGTCCAAATTATGCATATAAGCATGCTTGGAGAGAAGATTTAAAACTTCTTTTAAAGAATTTCCAGCTAAGTGATGATATTGCCTTTCGTTTTTCTCAACATTCATGGGATGGATTCCCACTTACAACAGAGAAATTTGTTGGCTGGTTAAATCAAATTGACAATCCACAATGTATAAACCTATTTATGGATTATGAAACATTTGGAGAACATCAATGGAAAGAAACAGGTATATTTGAATTTCTAAAATATCTTCCTTCTCAGGTCTTATCTTCCTCCAATTTTTCTTTTAATACACCAACAGAAATTGCAAATACACTCTCACCAGTTGATAAGGTATATGTACCATATCCTATTTCTTGGGCTGATGAAGAAAGAGATTTGACTGCATGGTTAGGAAATGATTTGCAGGATGACGCATTTGAACAAATATATAACTTTGAAGAAAAGGTAAGAAAGTTAGATGATATTAATTTTTGGATTGATTGGCGCTACTTGCAAACATCAGATCATTTCTATTATATGTGCACAAAATGGTTCTCAGACGGAGATGTACATAAGTATTTTAATCATTACGACTCCCCATACGAGGCTTTTATGAACTATGTTAATGTTCTATCGGATTTAAGAATGAGATTGGATGATGCACTTATTATATCCTATTTACCCGATGCAGAAAAAACAAGGGAAAGTCTTCAAAAGAAAGAAGACAAACAAATAGAAGAGAAAAAACAAAAAACAAAAAAAGACAATACTATTAAGAAGATAGCACCAAAAACTAAGACAAATAATGCAAAAAAAGCAACAACTACAACAAGAAAGAGAAAGGAATAAGGAAAAATATAGAATCCTTTGTTCAAAACAAGAAACTATTCCAATATTTCTTACTTCTTGGTGGATGGATAGTGCAACAAATTGTTCTTGGGATGTTATTTTAATGGAAGAAAACAATGAAATCATTGCTGCCCTTCCCTATTATATTATCAGAAAACTTGGATTTAAAATAGTTGTTCCTCCTCATCTTAGTCCAATTAATGGTCCTTGGATAAGAAAGAAAGAAGGTATTTCATTAAGTCATTATTATCTCTATGAAATAGAAGTAATGGAATATTTTGCAAAAGAATTGGATAAATTGAAACTTGACTACTATTGTCATAAATTTGATCATAGTCTTATATCATGGCTTGGCTTTTATTGGAATAATTATAAGGAAACAACATTTTATAAATATAGGATAGAGGATACTTCAAACTTAGATATAGTTTATAAAAATATTTCTCCTAGAAAAAGAAGAATGATTTCTAAGGCTGAAAAAATTCTTTCTATAGAAAAAGATATAGATAATAAATCATTCTATGATGTATTAAAATTATCTTTTCAAAGACAAAACAAGAATATCCCCTACTCTTTCTCCTTTTTTGATTCAATAGAAAAGGCATCAAAAGAGAAAAATCGTTCTCAAAAACTTGTTGCAAAGGATGGAAAAGGAAATATTTATGCTGTTATGTTTTTGGTTTTTGATATTGATACTACATATATTTTGGCAACAGGTGCAGATCCCAAACATAGAGATAGCGGAGCTATGGACTTTATTCATTGGTATGCTATAAAGGATGCACATAATCATAATAGAAAAGTAGATTTGACAGGTAGTATGATGAAAAACGTAGAGAACTATCTTCGTTGGTTTGGTGGAAAATTAACACCTTATTTAGTTATTGAAAAATCCTATTCAAAAATATACTCACTTATAAGACACATTCGTCTCAATCATTAACAAGGGCATCTTTTAATCTATCTTCATACATCTTAGGTAAAACCCTACAAGTATTAAATGTAAAGGTATATTGAAATATGTTGTCCATATTATACTTTCTCAATCTATGAATATGAGATGCCTTTATTATTATTGAATCCATTAAATTACCACTTGATGCCTTCCAAAGATCAATTGCAGCAAAGGTAGAATCATTATGATTTATGTATTTTCCACTTTCCATTAACTTTAAAGCTAATAGCCCACAAAAAAGAGAATCTTCCATAGAAAAACTATTCTTCCACCCCGAACAAAGAAGCACTACATTTTTGTCTTGTTTTATGATATAGTCCTTTAAGTAATCAATATTGGAAAAAGCACCTATAAGAATTTCATCGCTATTTGCATTTCTTGCCATTTCAATAGCCTTTGTCCCATTAGTAGAGGAGTGAACAATTTCCTTTCCTTTTAGGTTATTATTCATAAATTCGTATGCTCCATTCCCCAAATCGGCAAAGGAAAACTTTTCTTCCAAACGCTCACCCGCTACAATATAGCCCTTGCTTTTAAATTCCATTACCTTTTCTATATCTTTTACAGGAATAATTGCCTTTACTCCCCACTTAAAAGCAGTACAAATTGATGTGCTTGCTCTAAGAATATCAACAATAACGGTAATATAGTTTTCTTTTATTTCTCTATATTCAAACAAAGCTGGAGAAAAAATCACCTCTATCTTTCTTTTATTATATACACTCATTAGTTTTTTGTTTTAATTTCTTAGTTTATTTAGTTAATTAAATTAAAAGCTCCCGTCTTTTTCTGTTTCATTCCATTGGAATCTACATATTCCACAACATATATGTAGGATGCAGGGGGAGATAGTCTTTCTTTAAAATATCCATCCCAACCCTTTTCAACATCATTTGTATAAAACAATAATTCACCCCAACGATTATACACCCTAAAACTATATTTTTCAATATTAATATATGAACACGATGGTTTAAACACATTATTTGTCACCTCATTTGGAGTAAAAGCAGTTGGCACAAAGATTAAAGAAGGTTTCCTTACCTTAATTGTATATGAGCGTTCCCCTCTTGGAGTATCCATAAATGAGTTTTCTTTTTCATTAGCTAAAATATAGTATTGTAGATTGTCGGAAACGGAAAATAGAAGCTCTGTATTATCCTCATATATTGTATCTCCAAATGGAAGAGCACCTAAATAAAGACCATCTAAGTTGTTTTCATCTATGCGAAAAACTTCATAACTCTCCACACCTTCCCATCCTGAAATATTATTCCATAAAAGACGATTTGTCCCATCCTCTTTTTGTGTTGCCTTTAAGAAAATAGTAGAGATTATATTTGAGGTATAGTAGTTCAAATTACACTCGTCTGGAACAAGAAGTTTATAGTAATATACTTGATTTAACAAAGAATTTTCAAACTCATCCCTAAAAGAAAAACTATCATTATTTGTATTTTCTATATTTGCAACCAAGTTGTAGCTGACTCTATTTTGAGAACGATATAATAAGTATTGTTTTGCCTCAAATGAAGAATTTAAGTAAAAGGATAATTCCACAGCCTTATTATCTTCTGTTATTGACGCTTCTCTTATATAAGCAAATGATATATTATCTACCTTAAAGCCATCAAAACATCTTTTATTTGATTTTGCTCTTTCACCATTGTTTAGTACAGCCTCAATAAAGAAACAATATTTCTCTATATTCAAATTTGCCTCAAAGGTATAGGATGTTTCATTATTAGAAAATGTTTTATTTAAGAGGAAAGCTCCATCGTTTTCACTAATATATAGGTTGTAGGAAATAGCCTCAATATTTCCTCCCTCATACCTATTCCACAAAAGGTCAATATATTTTGAACAATCCTTATGAGAAAGCTCTAATACAATGTTTGTATGTGCCAAAGGATTTAAGGAAGAATTATTACATGAATCAAAAGCAAAGACATTTAATGTATTTTCTTTGGTTATATCACACACATTACAAACATAACTTGTTTGTGTTTTACTATAAATTCTATCAATTTCCACACAAGGATTACCCGAACATATAATATAGCCCTTTGTGTCTATTGAAGAAGAAGGCATCCAAGAGAGAATAAGTTTTTGGCTTGTCTCATCACAAGAAAGAGAAAGAATATTTGGAGAAGAAGGAATAATATCATCCTTTACTATATTCTTACTTATATTTGAAGAAGAAAAACATCCATATTCATTTTCTAAAACAATCCTATATGAAAGTGTATCCAAACAAATAGGAGAAAATACATCCTTATAGTGTAGGGAATCGGTTAAATAAACCTCCTCCCAAATATTTGTACTTGATTTTTTCCTTTCTATCTTATATTTTTTTCCGCTTGTCCCCTGTAAAGGTGTATTTTCATCTAATGAAGGAGAATTCCAAGAAAGTTCAATTGAAGAATTATCTATAATAGAAGAGGAAAGAAATATCGTTCTTGCAAAGGATGATGCTCCAGAGGAAGATATTTTATATTCAATAGAAGATAATTGGGCATTATTTACTAAGTCTGTATAGTTAGTATCATCTGTTGCGTTTTGCACTTTTAATACTTCATAAGAAGAAGTTGCAGTATTGTAGTAATAAATCGTTCTATTGGTAAAAGAGGAAGAAAAACACATTGTTGTTCTTCCTTGTTCATCAACACTTAAACAATAAAAATAAGGAGTTTGTCCAAAGGAAATTGTTTGGATAAAAACAAAAAACAAAACAAAAGACAAGCACCTCATAATTTATTATAACGCCTCTTACATAAATATTGTTGCTTCTACTTTGCAACAATTTCAATCATTTTCTCCTTATCAAGATACTTATTTGCCACAAAAAGTATATCTTTTTCTGTTATAAGATTTATTTTTTCTAAATACCTATCATAATAATCCAAAGGAAGATTATGCTTTAAAAGAAAACGAAATCTATCAGAAATATCAAAACTTCCATCAAGGCTTCTTAATAAATCGCCTTCCATATAACGCTTAACACGAAATAGTTCCTCCTCTCTCACTGGCTCGGTTTTTAATATCTCTATCTCCTTATAAATTTCCTTTAAGGCATTAGATATAGATTTTTTCTTTAATGAAGAGGCAATAAGAAAAACTCCAACATCCTTATATGAATACAAAGAAGATGATATTCCATAAGTATAACCCTTATCCTCACGAACATTTTTCATTAGACGAGAACCAAAATATCCTCCAAGCAAACAATTTAAAACATCTAAGGAAATAAAATCTTCATTATGAATATTAGCAGTAAGACAACCCATTACAATGGATGCTTGAACCTTGTTATCTAATTCCAAAACACGTTCTTTTCTTTTGTTTTCTGGATAATCAATACCTTTAATTGAAGCCTCTATTTTACTTTCTTTCCAAGTTTTAAGTGAAAAACTTTTTTTAACCAAAGATATAATTTCTTCATCAATTCCTCCAGATAGGATTATTGAACAATTGCTTGGTAAGTAGAATTTATTATAAAAATTTATTATATCATCTCTTTTAAGTGAAGAATAATCATTTGTAATTGCATATTTTCCGTATGGATTTCCATCACCAAATAATAGAGAATTAAAAACCACTCTTGCAATATATTCAGTTTTTTCCATATTTATATAATGCTGTTTTTCCAATCTTTGCATATAAATTTCTTTTTCTCTTTCCTCAAAGGTGGGAGAAAGAATTATTTGTGAAAAATAGTCAAATAATTCATCTTTATACTTTTTTTGAAAGTAAAAACATATACTTGACACCTCTTTTTCTACACTTTTATCAACAAAAACCCCATAATAGTCAATATGCTCTGCAATTTGTTTTGCTGAAAATTTATTAGTCCCTTCGGTTAAAAGGTAATTTGCTGCAACAGAAGATAATAATTTATCCTGATATATGGTTCCAGCCTTAGAAAATAAGAATTCCATCTTAACTAATGGCATATCGTCATTAGGAAACCAGTAGAGTTTTACTCCATTATCTAATAATTCTTTATGTGGAGTTAAATTTGGAAGAATAACTTTTGATGAGTTTTTCATAAAAAAAATGTTAAAATTAGTTAATAATAGTAGTTTATACGAACAAAATTACTAATATTTTTATAAAAGAATAGTATTTTTCCTTATTTTGTCGGCAACCGACCTTTATTTTTCCTAACGGTCGGCAACCGACCTTTATTTTTCCTAACGGAAGTCTGGTTTTATATTTATATATTTATAATTCAAAAAAAATAAATCTTCGTTTCAGTAAATTATTTCTTCGTTTCAGTAAATTATTTCTTCGTTTTAATAAATTATTTCTTCGTTTTAGTAAATTATTTCTTCGTTTTAGTAAATTGAAGATTTATATATATAAAAAAAATAGCGTTTTTCTAAGAAAAAAAACGCTATTTTTTTATGTGATTATTTATATTTCTTAATATGAAAAAGATTATATCATTGCCTCCATACGAGAAATATATTTATCTATTTCTCTTGACTCTGATGAAAGAGGAAAATCTGTCTTTATTTTCTTGTATTGTTCCAATGCTTTTTTATAATCTTTTTGCATTTCGTAGGCAAAACCAAGTTTTAAAAGAATAAAAGGAGTTGTCATATCATTAGGATTTGCCAAAGCCTTTTGATAGTATTTTATTGCATCTTCCTTTTGGTTTAATTCCATATAGCAATCGCCAATTAAAGCCTTTGCCTCAGAGGAAACGAACATATCTTTTGAAGAAAACTTATCTAAGTGTTCTATTGCTTTTTTATATTCACCCTTTGCCATAAAAGCAACTCCTGCATAGTATTTTGCTAAATTTCCACTTGGAGTTGAGCCATATTGATCAATAATTGCTAAGAATCCTATATGTTTTCCGTCTCCGTTTAAAGCCTTATCCATATCTTCCTTATTAAAATAGTTCTCTGCTGCGAACATTTCTGCTGCTGCCTCTGCCTCGTGTGGCTCTGCAATAAACTTTTTGTAACCAAAATAGCCACCAACTATAAGCAAAATAGCTATGGTTATTATTAAAATAATTTTCTGATTCTTTTCAATGAAAGCCTCTGACTTAGAAATTACATCTCCAACTGCGAGATCTTTTGATTTGTGCTCTTTATTCATAATAAAAAAACAATGGGTTATTAATTTAGGTTGCAAAAATACATTTTTCTTTTAATATGACAATAAAAAGAGAGTTTTTAGCCTTTTTTCAATAAAAAAACACATAAAAATCATAAAATAATACATAAACATTGCGATATATCAATATATTTTATATTTTTGTGCCATAATTGTGGGAATAATGGACATTAAAACTAATTTCATGGGGCACGTTATAAACAGCCCTCTTATTGTTGGAAGTTGCGTATTAACGTCTAATATTAGCACTTTAATAGATATTGAAAAAGCAGGAGCGGGAGCTGTTATTCTAAAATCTTTATTTGAAGAGCAGATAACGCAGGAAATGAATGTCAATATCAAGGTTAATAGTGATAATTTTAGAGGTTACCCCGAGGCTTATAATTATATTCAAGAGCATATCAGAGATAGGGCTATTGATAACTATATTTCCCTTGTAAAAGAAGCAAAACAGGCACTAACAATACCTGTTATTGCAAGTATAAATTGTATAACCGTATCAGAATGGCTTCCTTTTATAAAGCAAATTGAAATGGCGGGAGCAG
Source organism: Bacteroidales bacterium (assembly GCA_031262295.1). Taxonomy (GTDB): domain Bacteria; phylum Bacteroidota; class Bacteroidia; order Bacteroidales; family P3; genus UBA10566. Next base: position 25,769 of record JAISIA010000056.1, read on the forward strand.
ATGGAATAGAATTGAATGTATTTATTTTTCCTTCTGATATAAATTTATCTAATGACGATATTGAAAGACTATATAATGAAATAATACAAGTGGCAAAGCGTGCTACATCACTTCCAATTTCTCTAAAAATTAGCCCTTATTTTTCCAACCCTACTCGTTTTGCACAAAAGGTATCTTGGCTTGGTATTTCCAATCTAAGTATATTCAATAGGTTTTACCAATCCGATATAGATATAGACAACTTTACAACAAAGCCAGTAAATATTACTTCATCACATGATGAGATATACAATACAATAAGATGGACTGCTGTCATCTCACCTCAAATAAGATGCACACTAACTGCGGGAAATGGAGTACATAGAGAGGATGACGTTATAAAACTTCTTTTAGCGGGGGCTTCAACCGTTCAAGTTGTATCCGTCCTCTATAAAGAAGGTTTAGAATTTATAACAAAAGCCAACGAAAGATTAAAAAAATGGATGGAAGAAAAAGAATATTCTTCAATAAAAGATTTTAAAGGAAAGTTGGCAATAAAGAATAATAAGGAGGCTTCTGCCTTTTATAGAATAAATTTTATGAAATATTATTCAGGAATAAAGTAAATAAAACAATAAAATAATAAAAACGAAAAAACAAAGAAAAAACTTTTTTAAAATTAATTAATAACTCATGCTAAATTACTAACAAAAAAAACAACGTGAATTATGGAAAATCAAAAATCAACAAGTTTTTTCCGTTTTGAAGATTTGAGAGTCTATCACAAAGCATTAGAATATGCTGATTGGGTAGTTGAACAGTCAAAATCTATTGACAATCCTGCAAAGAAAATGCTTTTTAAGCCTTTGCTAAAGTCTGCTATGAACATTTCGTTCAATATTGTAGAGGGAGCATCTTGTAATAGGAATTCTTTTCCTGATTATTTAAAGTGTGCCAAAACTGCAGTGAGAGAATGTTATGTTATTTCTTCCCTAATAAGAAGAAGTGGTTACATAACAGAAGAGAATTTCGATTCAAGCAAGGAACATCTATACGAGATAACTCGTATGTTGGGAGCTATGATTTCTTCTTTGGTTAGACAAAACTCAGGACAAAATCCTGCAAATAGACCAATAAAGAAAGAAACTCCTTCAACAGAAGAAAGCACTCCTTCAATTGATATAGATTTTGAATCATTATAGGATTTAATTTTCTTATATTTATTCTCAATATTGAGAATTGTTGTATTTTTGTTCATTTAAAATGAGAGCAATATTTTTATGCAATTTTCTCAAATTATTGAACAACATAAGTTAATTAACTCCTTAATTGACATTGCTGCGAGCAATAGAGTTAGCCATGGGCAAATGTTTTTTGGAGAAGAAGAATCAAAAACATTTGCTTTGGCTTTAGCTTTTGGGCAATACTTAAATTGTACCAATAGGAAGGTATTTGACAAAGATGAATCCCTAATTAAGGAAGATTCATGTGGAGAATGCCCTTCTTGTAGGAAGTTTTCTGTATTGTCTCATCCCGACTTGCACTTAGTTTTTCCAAATGCTCCAACAAAAAAGGTTGAAACGAAGAATAGTTCTGATTCTTTTATTGGAGAGTTTAGAGAATTTGTTTTGCAAAACAATGCAATTATCTCCTTAAATGATTGGTATAGTTTTTTGGATATAGGCAATAAGCAAGGGGCAATAAATATTAGGGATGCAAATAACATAATTAGGAATTTAAGCATTACAGCATACGAGGCTAAATACAAGATTGTCATAATTTGGAATGCAGATAAACTAAACTATGATGCAGCACCAAAGCTATTAAAAACGCTTGAAGAGCCTTTTGATAATACAATATTTTTCCTCATAACAGATAATAGAGAGAATATTCTTCCAACCATACTATCCAGAACGCAGCTAATAAAAGTTCCTATAATTGAAAAGAAGAAGGAAAAAGAAAGTCATTATCTTCCTCTTTTTGTTCTATGGATAAGACATTGCTTTTTGTTCAAAACAAAGTTTGATTCAATTGTATCTTTCATTGAAAAGGAAATTATACCTTTGAAACGTGAAGAAGAAAAACAATTCCTATTATTGGCAACGAAGATATTTGAAAATACCTTTTATTATAATATAGGTATAAATAGGGATTCCTATATGTTGGAAAATTGTGATGAGAAATTTAAAAACAACTTTCCTCAATTTGTAAATGAGAATAATTTAGAAAAAATATATAAAGAAATAGATAAAGCAATATTGCATATTGAAAGAAACGGCAATGAAAAGATGATATTCTTTGATTTGTCAGTTCAATTGGGCATTTTGCTTACAGGAAAATAAATTTTATGGATACAAAAGAAAATATAGAAGAAAATAATGAAGTAGTTAATCAGGATGATTTTCAAAAAGAAATTGTAGATGAACAAATAAATGTAGTAAATAATAGTGGGGTTTCTTCAAAAAAGATAATTCAAACAGAGGAAGATGAAGAAAAGGAAATTGTTTTAGCAGATCAATTCACTCACCCCTACTATGACGATGACCCAAATGTGGGAAAAAACAAATACAATCCTTCAATTATGCTTACAAGAGGATGTAAGAATATTCCAAAATCATACGTTCCTATTTCAAAAGGTGAGATGGAAAGCAATGCAAAGCTATCTGTATATAATTGGATGAAGAATATAAAACCCCCATTTATTGAAAAAGATTTTGAATATGTAGAGGTGCGTTTTAAGAATTCAAGAAAAGATTTTTTCAAAATACCAGAAGGGTTAGAGATAACCGAAGGAGATATTGTGGCTGTTGAAGGAACGACCGGTCATGATATAGGTATTGTTACTCTATGTGGGGAATTATGTAGGGTACAAATGAAAAAGAAAAAGCCTTCCTACAACTTAGATAATGCAAAAAAACTATATCGTCGAGCAAAAACATCAGATATTGAAAAATGGATTCAATCCATAGAAAGAGAAGATAGAACCATATTCAAGACACGAGATATTGTAAGTAGTATAGAGTTGAATATGAAAATTAATGACGTGGAATATCAGGGCGATTGTTCAAAAGCCATATTCTACTATACGGCTGAGGAGAGGGTTGATTTTCGTCAGTTGATTCGTCTTTTAGCTGATGAGTTTAAGGTGAGAATTGAGATGAAACAAATAGGAGCACGACAAGAGGCTTCACGTTTAGGAGGAATTGGAACTTGCGGAAGGGAACTTTGTTGCTCTTCTTGGTTAAACAATTTCAATTCTGTCACAACACAGGTTGCAAGAGTGCAACAACTATTTCCTAATCCTCAAAAATTAGCAGGACAATGCGGTAAATTAAAATGCTGTTTGAACTTTGAATATGATGTATATCTTGATGAGTTAAGAAGCTTTCCAGAAATTGGATTGCCATTATACACAAAAAAAGGTAAGGCAAACTATGTAAAAACTGATGTTTTTCGCCGCTTAATGTGGTATGTCTATGAAAATAGTTCCGATTTTGTTATGTTATCTGCTGATAAGGTTAAGGATTTATTGAAGATGAATAGAGATAGAACCCCTATTGATTCTTTGGAAACATATCAAGTCAAAGTTGAAACAAAATCTAAGCTGAATATATAATAGTAAAGAAAAACTTATATTTGTTTTATGAAAAATAAAAACGTCTTTTTCTCCCTCTTCTTATCAATAATTGCAATACTATTTTTTTGTTGCAATAATAATATTGTTTATGATGAAACTCAAAAAGTGAATGAAAAGGGGTGGAATATGAATGAAAAGAAAATTTTTAAAGTGGATATTCAAGATACAATACAAAGATATGACTTTGCTATTAATTTAAGAAATACAACTCAATATAAGAATTCAAACATTTTCTTTTTCATTAAGACAATATATCCAGATAATTCAATTACTCTTTGTGATACTATTGAATGTTATCTTACCTATTTGGATGGCTCTTGGGTTGGAAAAGGAAGTGGAAGATTAAAAGATAATAGGTTTTGGTTTTCTCATAGCGTTACTTTTCCTCAAAAGGGAGAATACGTTTTTGAGATTCAACAAGCAACAAGAGATACAAATCTAATAGGAATATCAGATATTGGAATACATATTGAATATCACAAGGAAGAAAAAGCAAAATAAGGAATATAAATTATAAATATTTTGTTCTATAAATTAGGATGTAGTATAAAAAAACAAGGAATCAATGGCTCAAAACAAAACAAATAGTAGTAAGAAAACAAAGAAGAGAAATGATTTTTCCAAATATGTAAAATATATGTGGAGAACCTTTATTGGCATATTAGTATTTCTATCCCTATTTTTCTTGTTCCTATCTTTGGGTTGGTTGGGTTTTATGCCTTCTTTTGAAGAATTGGAAAATCCAAAATCAAACTTAGCTTCGGAGGTAATCTCGGAAGATGGAAATATTATTGGGTATATAGGCATTCAAAATCGTTCAAACATACAATTCAAAGACCTTCCTAAAAATTTAGTTGATGCACTTTTGGCAACAGAAGATGCAAGATTCTATTCCCATTCAGGAATTGATATTAAGAGTTTGTTTAGAGTTTTAGGTAAAACAATAATTTCCCAAGACAAAGGCTCAGGGGGAGGAAGTACAATTACACAACAGCTGGCAAAAAATCTATTTCCACGAGAGGAAAAAAGCAAGTTAGGAATTATATATTCTAAATTGAAAGAGTGGGTTGTTGCAATAAAAATTGAAAGGAACTACACTAAGGAAGAAATTATAACAATGTATCTAAACACTGTTGATTTTGGAAGTAATGCATTTGGGATAAAAACTGCCTCAAAGATATTTTTTGACAAGAATCCTTCTGAATTGCTTCCCGAAGAATCAGCAACCTTAGTTGGATTGTTAAGAGCGCCCTCTGCATATAATCCTGTTAGAAGAAATGAAAGGTCAAAAGAAAGAAGGAATGTAGTACTTCAACAAATGGCAAAGTACAATTACCTTTCAGAAGACTCAGTAGAGGTTCTAATAAAAAAACCTTTGGATATTAGTAAATATAACCCGCAATCGCATGATGAAGGTATTGCAACATATTTTAGAGAATATGTTAGAAACTATATGAAACAATGGGGTAAGACTCACTTAAAACCAAATGGAGAACCCTACGATGTACATAAAGATGGCTTGAGAATATATACAACCATTGACTCTCGGATGCAACGTTATGCAGAAGAGGCAGTGAAGGAACATTTCAAAAAATTACAAAAACAATTCTATGATCACACAAAAGGATATGCCAACGCACCTTTTACTGGAGTTACAAAGGATGAAATAAATAATTTCTACATCCAATCAATGAAAAACTCCGATAGATACTATCGTTTAAAACAAGATGGCTTTAATGAAAAACAGATAAGAGAAGAGTTTAACAAAAAAGTTGAAATGCGAGTATTCTCATGGCAAGGAATTAAAGACACTATAATGAGTCCTTGGGATTCTCTTGCCTACTATAAATTCTTTTTAAACACTGGTATGGTTTCAATAGAACCTCAAACTGGACATGTAAAAGTTTATATAGGAGGAATAAATTATAGATATTTCAAGTTTGATAATGCTGTTTTAGGTAAAAGACAAGTGGGTTCAACATTTAAACCTTTTATTTACGCCTCAGCTATGATAGATAATCAGCTTTCACCTTGCTTTTCTCTACCAAATAATCCTGTAACTTTTGAGGATAACGACAATTGGACGCCTAAAAATTCAGATCAAAAAAGAGAAGGAGAAATGGTAACTCTAAAATGGGCTTTGGCTAATTCAGTAAATTTTATATCTGCTAATTTAATAAAAAACTATACCTCTGCATCTGCTGTTGTATCCCTTGCTAAAAGAATGGGTATAAAGTCGTATATTCCTGCTGTTCCTTCAATTTGTTTAGGAACATGTGACCTTTCAGTTATTGAAATGGCACAAGCTATGACAACATTCCCTAATAAAGGAGTTCATATTGAACCAATATTTATTACAAAGATTACAGACAATAAAGGAGTTGTTTTAGATATAACAAAAACTAAATCAAATAATGTTTTAGATCCACAAACCTCCTACCTTATATTAGATCTTATGAAAGGTGTTGTTGAAAGTGGAACAGGGGGAAGACTAAGATATATATACAACTTAAAGAGTACAATTGCTGGAAAAACAGGAACGACAGATAATAATTCCGATGGATGGTTCATTGGTATAAATCCTCGTTTATCAACTGCAATATGGGTTGGTGGAGAATTGCGTTCAATACATTTTCGTTCCACATCCTTAGGACAAGGAGCCTCTATGGCACTTCCTATATATGGACTCTTTATGCAAAAATGCGAGAAAGATAAAACCCTTAAATTCTATCAAGGAGACTTTGAAAAGCCAAATAATATGACAATTCAAATGGATTGCTCCAAATACTTAGAAGAAATAAATGCAGATACCACTCAAACAAAAGAAACATATTCTTCAGAATATGACAAAGAGTGGTAAAGAGAAAAAAAATAGGACTTCTACCAATATAGCTCCGTCCTATTTTTATCCTTCATCAATTTCCTTGAAAGCAAGAACAAATAGTCAGAAAGGCGATTTATGTATTGCAAAACTATGTCTTGCAATTTTGTTTCTTCATTTAATTTAAATAATAACCTTTCTGCCCTCCTACAAACCGTCCTTGCTATGTTTGCCTCTGAGGAAATAACATAACCTGTGGGCAATATAAAACTTTTCATCCTTGGTAGTAGAGATTCCATATAATTTATACTCTCTTCCAAAAAATTAACATCATCTTTAATTAATGGACTTACATTAACCTTATCGTTTTCATTTGCAACTATTGCCTGAATATTAAAAAGTGTTTTGATAATTTGTAAAAGCTCCTTAGCCTCTCTAATGTTTGATACCTCTGCTTTTGAGCTTCCATCCTTTTTAGCCTTCCTTATAATTAGGTCTCTTACTAAACCTATATGAGAACTTAATTCATCTAAGGTTCCGTAACACTCAACTCTAAGGTCGTATTTCTTAACTCTTGTACCTCCAACTAAGGAGGTCATTCCTGTATCTCCTGTTTTGGTATATATCATACAACGTTTGTTTTTTATTCCATATACCTTTCCACAGCAACTATCTCAGGTATTGCTTCCTTAACTGCTTGTTCTACTCCTTGCTTTAAAGTCATCATTGCATGAGGACAGCTTCCGCAATGTCCTTGCAATTCAACATAAACAACCTTATCATCGGTTAATTCTATAAAACGTAAATCTCCTCCATCATTTTGTAGGAATGGTCTTATTTGATTTAAAACTCCATTGACCTTAGTCTCTAAGTTTTGTTTTTCTTCTTGTGTCATCATAATCTTATATTTAATTTGTTTTAATAACTATAAATTTTCTTTGGTTATTTTGTCTAATTTATCAACTACCTTATCAGCTAAGGACAAAAAACCTCTGCTTTCTAACGTAGAAATATCTAAACTTATTGGATTGCCATTGTCATTTGCAGGGGAAATATTTTCAGATATTGGTATTCTTTCTAATATTTCTAAGTCTAATTCCTTAGAAAGAATATCCCCTCCACCCTTTCCAAATAGGTAATACTTTTTTTCAGGCATATCATAAGGAGAAAAATAGGACATATTTTCAACTAATCCCAATATTGGAATATTTATATCGGGATGACGAAACATATTTACTGCCCTTCTAACATCACTTACAGATAGAATTTGTGGAGTTGAAACAAATATTACACAACTAAGATGAAATTCCTTTGCAAGAGTGAGCTGTAAATCGCCCGTTCCCGGAGGAAGATCATAGATAATATAGTCCAAATCTCCCCAAATGGTTTGACTAATTATTTGAATTAGGGTGTTAGAAGCCATAGGTCCTCTCCATAATAAGGCTTTATCCCTATCAACAAAAAAACCTATTGACATAAGTTTTATTCCATATCTTTCAATAGGGTGAATAAAATAGTCTTCTCCTTTTTTCTCTCCCCTTACTTCATCATTTTCTATATTGAATAGCGTTGGTACAGAAGGACCATAAATATCTACATCAGCCAAAGCAACCTTATAACCTTTTTGAGCAAGGCTTATAGCTAAGTTTGTCGCTATTGTAGATTTTCCAACTCCACCCTTACCACTTGCAATTGCAATAGAATGCTTAACTTTTGAAAGAGCCTGATTAATCTTTCTTTCTTTTTCTTTTTGCTGATCAAATATGTTCATCTGGATGTCCTTTCTATAAGGTTTTGCCTATTGAATATTATCATCCAAAGAATCATCCTCTATATTTAGACTTTCATCTTCATAGTTGCCATGAACTAATGTAAATTTGTCTTTATCCTCTTTCTCATCTTCATCAGAAGAAGAATCTTCCTGTTCAAACTCTTCGTCCTTTGGAGCTTTGAAAATCTCTTTTTCAAACTCTTCTTCCGTTAATTTAGCATCAACCTTTACATCCATTTTTACCATATATATAGCATCATCTGTTTCCAAAGGCACTACATAAATTACTTCCCCAGAAGGTTTATTTATTTTTTGTAAATAGGCTGCATATCCTTCTGCATACACTTGGCTAAATAACACTAATTGTTCTTGTGATAACTTAGCAAAACTAATTATTATTCTTTTCTTGTTTTCTTTTGGTTTCATCTTAGGGTTTAAAAAATAATTTGCAATATTAATAACTTTTCATAACATTATGGTAATGCTACCTGCAAATTTTATTTTATTTCCCTTTTTTATGTATTCAAACTTGTAAAAATATACTCCTAATGGCAGATTTTCAGCACCAAAATTATTTTTATAACCCTTGCTTTTATAAACCAATTTTCCGTTCTGATTATATATTTGAAGAGCATTTTCTGGATAATATTCTATATTTTTTATAACAAAAACATCATTTATACCATCTCCATTTGGAGTTATAACATTAGGAAAGGATATATTTGGAAGAGTTTGTTCATTATTATCTAATTGTTTTTCTTCTATCCCCTTCTCCTCTACAACAATCCTATTGCTTTGTACAATAGTTTTTGGAACATTTTGTTCAAGAGGAACAATGTCATATTCATTATTATTATCAATACCCCTATACTCATCCTTTATTTCATATTCCAAACCCTCTTCACTAAGAGTTATATTCTTATTTTTAGTCTTTTCTATCTCAATTTTTGTAGAATTATCCATAGTTTTAACCGAATTAAACAAGGGTTTTTCCTCTTGTTTTTCTTGTTTTTTTATGGATACAACCTCTTTTTTTGTTGTTTTTTCCTGCCCTTTGTCTTCTAAAACCAAGTAAAGAATGCCTCCTATTAGAACAATACTACCTAAAATAATGGATATATTTCTTAATTTTTTAGAAAAAATATTGTTTTTTGTGGTTTTATTCCCCTCTTGTTCATAATTTTTGGAATTTAAATAGGAATCCTCTTTCATTTTCTCTTCAATTTTATTCCAAATATCAGGAGAAGAAACCTCTGTATCAGCCAAAGAACTAAATAATTTATCTATATCGTTCATCTACTCTTTATTTTTATAAGCTCTTTTTGCAAAAATTTTCTTGCCTTATATAAACTTGTTTTAACACTATTTGTAGTTGTATTTAAAATTTCTGCAATTTCTTTATTAGAATATTGATCAATTGCATAAAGATTAAAGATTATCCTTATATATCTTGGAAGTTTTTCTATGCAAAACATCAATTCCTCCTGAGAAAAAGCATAATCCTTTTGAAAAATATCAACATCTTTCTCCATAATATCATCCATAACCACCTCCGTTGTGTTATATTTTTTGTTTTTATAATAATAATTTATCGCATTATTTATTGTTATCTTCTTTATCCAAGCAAAAAAGAGGTAGTCTTTATAGTTTTTATCTATAATAAATGAGTTAATATTTGAAAAAATCTTTAACCAAGACTCCATAAGCATATCCTCTGCCTCCTCTTTTGAAGAGGCATAACGCATAGATATTGCAAACAATTTATCCTTATATAGATTAAATATCTTCTCTTGTGCCAATAAATCGTTATCCTTACAAAGTTGTATTAAGTCTTTTAAGCTTTTATCATCTTTCATAAATAATCTTCACATATATATACAATATTTGTTAAAAAAAAGTAAGTTCGTGTCGGCAACCAACCGCCAAGCGGCTTTTAGTTGTCCTTACGGAAGTATGATTGTTTTTTTAATTCCATAAAATAAATCTTCGTTTAAAAAAAATAAATCTTCGTTTTAGCAAATTATTTCTTCGTTTTAGTAAATTATTTCTTCGTTTTAGTAAATTATTTCTTCGTTTTAGTAAAATAAAACCTTGTTTTATTTTACTAAAACAAGGTTTTATCTATAGCATTATTTAAGTATTTTTCTCCTATTTTAAAAGTTAAAAAAAATAATTAAAGCGTTCTTTTTTTTCTTACATAACAATAACCTTTTTGCGTAAGGCATTTTCTCCATCCCTACTTATTAAGGAAAGAATATATATTCCTTTTGGAAGGTTTTTATTTATTGTTATGGAACAATCACCTTTTTTTACAATAGTATTATAAACTATATTGCCACTTATTGTCATTAAATTCAAAACATAGTTTTTATCTATATTTTGTAAAACAACGTTAATTTTACCATTCTTTGCAGGATTTGGAACTACATTTATATTAGCTGTGTTTGATAAGTTAATATCTTTTAGTTCCACAACTGACTTATCGCCTATTGCCATAATATAATCTCCCTGCCAAAGTGAAGTTAGAGTTAAATATCCTTGCATTGCACCACTATTTGTTGTCATAATAGGTATCCATTCTGCACTTGCATTGGGGCGATATAGCAAAATGAGAGAATCTAATGAAGTATATTGATCTATTAATTCATTATCAAAATTATTATTTCCCATTAATGTAGTGTAGTAAAAGTTACCTTCCACTTGTTTGTTCTCCAAATTCATCCCTTCAATTGTCCAATAGTGTTTCCTACTTATTCTTTCTATCCCATAAGGCAAAGCCTTATCTTCTTTTTCTCCAATAAATGATAGGGTTGTTCTAAGAAATATTGAGTCGGGATTATTAACTATCTTAGCAAAGAAATAAGTGTTTTTAAAATCTTCTTTTTGGCTATTGCCCTTAATTATTTTGTAATTATCCATCCTTGCATCTGAAAACTCTTCTTCTAAATCTAAGAAGCAATTTATTGGAGTGTAGTTAAGCGAAATTGTTTGCTGAGTTTCCTCTCCTTGAAAAGAAATTATTCTTTTTTCTTTATTCCAATTCTCATCCACAAATGTTACAGGCACCCTACTAAAAGCAAGGGAATTATTTTCGTTTTTTATTGTTCTTTGTTCAATTTTTATTGTGCAAGAATTTAATCCAAATGTTTTACTTGTTATAGAATAATGATTATAACCACTATCTAATACATAAAAATCAAAGAAAGGATTTAAATCAATTGAGGTTATATCCGATAATATGTCTCTTAACTGAAAGGTATTTACTGCATAGAAAGGATAATTTTCTAACATTGTTTTAACAGAGGGAAAAAATAGAGAATCGCCTAAATATCCTCTTAGACTGCTAACGACCATTGCTCCTTTCCTATATATAGTATTTGAATATACATCCTTTCCTTCTACTCCGTAAAGTGCCATATATCCTTCCTCTTTGGGCATTTTGTTTAACACATACTCCATTCTATTCCTAAAATAGTCTTTTGAATATTCCTTTCCATAATGTCCCTCAAAGGATATCTTCTCTGTATATGAGGTCCATCCTTCTTTTATCCACATATCTCTTTGATCGTATCCTCCAAAATAATTACCAAACCAGCTATGTCCTAATTCGTGAATTATGTTTGAATTGTTTTCGTCTCCTTGATTTATTGCTGCACTTTGAGCAAGGGCAATATTATCTACGTGTTCCATACTTCCCAAAGGCGTAACGCTATATCCCACCCTATTAAATTTGAATGCTCCAAAGCAATCTTCCAATGTGTGAAAGGCATCTTTTATTAGTGGAATCTTTCCCTTTAATGCCAAAGAGTCCTGTTGGAAACAATATATGTTTAAAGGGATTTCTCTTTCCAAAGCCTTTATTGTGTCTTCTATTAGTATGTAATTGCCAATAGTTAGTGAGACAAGATATGGAGGAATCTGCTGTGGAATATGCCAAAAGAAAGTATTTGATGAATCTGTTATTGCATTTACACTATCTAATATACCTCCACAAACAACCTTTCTATCATTTTGTGCCGTTATATTAAGATTGTATGTAGCCTTATCAGCATAGTAGTCCTTGCAAGGAAACCATGAGCGAGCAAAAGAATGTTTGTCTTCCATTAAAGCAACATTTAGGGTGTAGATTAAGTCGTTGCTATGATAGTGAATGCCGCCCCAGCCATATAATTCTATAACCTGCCCTCCTGAATACCAAACTCTGATATCCACAGTATCGTTATCCTGTAAATAAGAAGGCAAGGCAATGGATATTATTGGAGAAATATAGTAGTAGGATATTGCATTTTCACCATTAACCCAAAGAGAATCCACATTATGATTTAATAAATCTAATTCAATAGTATGATATGAAGGATTAATTAAACGAACTTTCAGATCGCAATAGCCCTTATGCTGACTTTTTATTGAATTATTTACATCTAAATTGATGTTATAGTGAATAACATCAATAGAATCGCTTTGAGAATAAATGATATTTATGCTAAGAATAAAAAAAAGAAAAAATAGGATACGTTTCATCTTTTCCCCCTATTCTTCTTTTTTATCTTCCAACTCCTCTTTTGCATTATTAGATGTTTCTTTCTCCTTATTGTCATCTTGTTTATTTACATCCTTATTAGCAATTTCCTTTCCTATTGCTTTTATTTTTACATCGTAAAGAGCAATCTCCTTTTTTATGTTTTCTATTTTCTTTTCAAACTCTTCTTTTAGTAAATTGCTTTGCTTAGAATGAGAGAAGAATCCAACATTATTTTCCAATGTTCTCAATTGTGCAACAAGTTCATTCTTCTTATTTGTTAAGGTTGTCTTTATCTTATTTGATGGTTTTCCTCCTTGAGAAGAAGAGGTGTTTTGAATAATGTTATCAATCTTATTATCTATCTTATCTATCCTTAATTTCTCAAAGTGTTCATCTATTATCTTACGAAATTCTTTTTGCAAACGCTCTCTTTCTACTTGATTAATATAGCCAACTTCTGACCATTGCCTTTGGAAATCTTTAATTGTATTTAGGTTTTCTTCCTTATTATCTCCAAAAGAGAAGTCTCTAACTTGGTTAATTATCTCTTGTTTTTTTGCAATGTTTTTTCCCTCTTCTTCTTTTCTGTCTAAATAAGCCTTAGCCTTATTTTCAAAAAACGTATTGCAAGCATTTTGAAAACGATTCCACAATTCCTCTGAAAGTTTCTTTGAAACACCTCCAACTTCCTTCCATTGCTGACGCAATTTCTTAAACTCCTCAGTAGTTTTCTTCCATTGGGTGCTTTGAGAAAGAGCCTCTGCTTTCAAACATAGCTCATTCTTTTTTGTAAAATTCATCTCCTGTTGAGCTTTAAATTCTTTGAGAACATCCTTCCTTAAAGCAAAAAACTCATTTAAACTTCCCTTAAAACGTTTCCAAATTTCTTCATTATCCTTTTGAGGAACCGGTCCAATGGTTTTCCATAATTTCAAAAGCTCTGAAAGATCCCCTCCGTCATTTGTCCATTGTTTAATTGTGTTTCTTTCTTTTTTAAGTATCTCTTCTGCTTTATCGCAAAGAGCTTTCTTAGCTAAAAGATTTGTTTCTAAGTCTGCCTTTATGCTTTCGTAGTATTGCTGACGGCGATTATTAATTGTATCAGATGCCTTTTTAAATCTTTCCCATATCTCTTCATTCTTGTCCTGTGGAACACCACCAATTTCTTTCCACTTTTGATGAATTTCTTGCAAAGCCTTAAAAGATTTGTTTATAGAAGGCTCTAAAAGCAACTCTTCTACCTTTTCACAAAGGGCAATCTTTGCATCAAGATTCTTTTTTAAATCCAACTCCCTAAGCTCTCTATTTATTTTAACCTTATCATAAAACTTTTCTATTAAAAAATGATAATTCTGCCAAAGATTATTAATCTCTGCTCTTGGCACCTGCCCAATTTCCTTCCAGCGTTCTTGAATCTTATTAAACTTATCATATATATCTTTAAGGCTTTCATCAGAATCCAATAATTGCTTCAACTCTTCAAGTATTGAATTTTTCTTCTGAACATTCTCCATCTTAATTTGTTCCTGTTCATCCAAATATTTCTGCCTTTTTTCCTTATATATTGCATACTGCTTGTTAAATTCTATTGTTAGGTTATCATCCTCTTCTACAAAATCCTCTTCATTATTACCCGCCTCTACAAAATCTTTCTTTTTTTGCTCAATTTCTTTTTGAGTAAGGTCTCTAAAAGCGTTGCGAACCAAATTGGAACGCATCTTCATCTGCTCTATATTTTCAGAATTTGATAATGTTGTTATTTCATTTAACAATTCCTGACGAGAAAAATGAGAATAATCCTCTATCAATTTATCAATAGATTTTTGTTCTTCTTGATCCAATACTTCGTCACTTTCAATAGAAAGTATTTCTTCTGAAATGTCATTTTTGTTGTCTTTTTCTTCTAAAACAACATCTTGATTTAGGTTGTCCATATATTAATTTGTTAGAATTCCTTTTGCTTAAAAAAAAGCAAAATTCAAAATAAAATTTAACTTAATACAATCTTATATCTCAAAGATAAGGTTGCAAAGTTAATAACTTTTTTTCTTTACAACAAAATATTGTATATTTGCAATCTGAAAAAAGTTTCTTTATAAAATATCTTTTAATAGTATGAAAAAAATAATACATATATTAATTGTAAGTGCAATATTGCTTAATTGCTTTATTTTAATGGGACAAAAACCATTGGAAAGACAAATATCAATATATAATATAAGTCTAAATATTCCAGAAAACTACTTGGTACAAGAAGACAAGGAAGAATATTATGGCTATACAATAAGACTAAACAATCCAAAAAACGAAAATCACCTTGTTATAAATTGCATATATAAAGCAATGGATGTTCAAAGTGCAATAATTAGTGCCTCTTCTAAGAAGAGTTTGCTTAGAGGTTTTGAATATATGATTATAGAAAAAGTTATTTCCAAAAGATTTAATACATATAATGCCCAATTTGTAGAATATACCAATAGCCCAATAAGAGATTATTTTCGCGGAGGCTTTTATGGATTTATTGATAACGGCTATACATACGTTATAGACTACTATTGTGCTGACACACCTGAGGATAGAAAAGAAGTAGAGGCTATTTTGAAAAGCATAAAAGTTGAAAAGCCTAAGGCAAAAGAAAATTTCATTGAAATAGAAAAGCAATACCTAAAAGAAGATGTATCTTTTGAAGATAATTTCGACACAATCTCTCTAAGTAAAGATACATTATCAGTAGATAATAGTGCAAAAACAAATAGTGAAACAGATAAAAAGGTAGAGAAAAAAAGTTTTTGGCAAAAAATAACTTCCATTTTCAAAAAATAATCTTCGTTAAAAAAAAATAAATCTTCATTTTGTCGGCAACCGACTTTTAATTTTCCTAACGGAAGGCTGTTTTTATAGTTATATATTTATAATTCAACAAAAATAAATCTTCGTTTTAGTAAATTATTTCTTCGTTTTAATAAATTATTTCTTCGTTTTAATAAATTATTTCTTCGTTTTAGTAAATTAAAACGAAGATTTATAAAAATTAAAACAGCGATTTATAAAATTACTTATCTGACTTCCGCAAGGACAATTAAAGGTCGGTTGCCGACAAATAAAGGTCGGTTGCCGACTTTTTAACAAATATTTTATCTTCATCTAATAATTCCCTAACTATTTCAATGTTTTCTTCCTTTGTTGAGTTATAATTTATGGAATAAGCGAAGTAATTAAGCTTTTTTGGAGAAAGTTTTATATCATTAAATATTCTTTCTTTTAACTCTTTTTTGTTTTTCTTTTGATTATTTTTTAAACATATATCGCATCTATTGCAATTTTCAATAGGCAAATTAAAGTAATTTAGTATATATTTTTCTCTACACTCCTTAGATTTTATAAAATCTATCATTTCCTCTGCCTTTTGCTTATGAGTTTTCTTTACATTATAGTAGGTTTCCTCTGAAAGAGAGAAGTTTGAATCAGGTATTCTATCAAAGGTAAATATGATTTGAGCATTTTCTGTCTTAGGTTCGTAATGTAGGATATTGTATTGTTCCAACATTTTTAAGGATTTTTTAACATTTTTCTCCTCATCGTATGTAATTCTTGCAAGTTTTTCTTCACTAATTATTGTAAATTGAGTCATAATTCCAGCATAATTACGCCTTAAAGCCTCAATTAAATGGTAGTATTGAGGATAATCTTCCAAAAAAGCAAAAACTTCCTCCCTATTTGCAATAAAAAAAATTCTTGAAACAACATCATCGCTTTCAATAATTTCAATAAGTGAGGAACGTTCCAATAATTTTATTGCGTTATACCCCTCATAAGCATTGAAATTGTATCTATGGAAGAAGGAAAGCATTGGAAAGTCTCTTCTAATATCTTTTCCTGTTCCCACTGCTAATTGATAGTAATTGCAAAGAGCATTATACATATTTTGTATATACTTTTTTGAAGGGAACATCTTCTCTATATTTCCTCTTAACTGCTCTATATCGTTGTCATTATATAGAAGTATGCCAAAGGCTTTTTTAAGATCTCTTCCTGCTCTGCCCACCTCCTGAGTGTATTCTTCAATACTATGAGGCAAATCCCAATGAATAACATAGCGAACATCCTTCTTATCTATCCCCATTCCAAAGGCTGTTGTTGCAACTATGCAATCCACCTCATCGTTTTGCCATTTTATTTGATGCAATTTTCTTAGAGGAAAACTCATTGCTGCATTATATGCAAGTGCTTTTATTCCCAAACTTTGCAATTGATGAGCAATCCTAATGGTGTTTCCTCTTGAACGAACATAGATAATTCCAACACCATCCTTTCTTAATTCTTTAATAATATATACTAATCTCTCTAATTTATTTTCTTCATAGAATATATTATAGCTTATATTTTCCTTTTCAAATGAAGAATATATTGTATTGGGTTTTTTAAATAGGAGTTTTTCTTCTATATCCTTAGCAACCTGTCTTTGAGCTGTTGCACTAAGAGCAAGAATTGCAACTTGGGGGTGATATTTTCTAAGATTTGCAATCTTTAAGAAGGAAGGTCTAAAATCGTAACCCCACATTGAAATGCAATGAGCCTCATCAACAGCAATAAGACTTATTTTCATCTTTTCAAAATAGGATAGAAAGAGTTTAGAAGAAACTCTTTCAGGAGATATATATAGTATTTTTATCTTTGATAATAAGCAATTATTAAGTATTGTCTCTATCTCTTGTCTTGATAAATTGGAATGTATAGCCTTAGAGGATATTCCTTTTTCTTCTAAGGATTTTTGTTGGTCTAACATAAGAGCAACCAATGGAGAGATAACAATACAGACTCCTTTTTTCATAAGGGCAGGAATTTGATAGCAAAGGCTTTTTCCTGCTCCTGTTGGCATAAGAGCTAAGGTATCTTTATTTGAAAGAATGTTTTCTATAACCTCCTCTTGGTTATATCTAAATGTGTCATAACCCCAATATTTTTTTAATACATCTTTTGGTGATATTTCTTGGGACATTTATTATTAGAATGGAGATATAAAATCTTTAAATAAGGGAGCGTTTTTGTCTTTTTCGGATATGGTAGGATTTATTGTGTTCCAGTCTATGTTTATTGTTTCATCGTTCCATAATAATGAGCCTTCTGATTCTTTATTGTAGTAGTTGGTGCATTTATATGAAAATATAGTATCATCTTCCAAAGTTAGAAAGCCATGAGCAAATCCTTCGGGAATATAAAACATATTTTTGGTTATTGCATCTAACTCCACAGCGTGATATTTTCCGTATGTAGAAGAGTTTTTCCTTAAATCCACTGCAACATCCAAAACTCTGCCTTGCATAACTCTTACTAATTTACCCTGAGCAAAAGGAGGCTTTTGAAAATGTAAGCCTCTTAGGACATTGTTCTTTGATTTTGATTCATTATCTTGAACAAATATCATATTCATTCCTTTATTAAAGAAACGTTCTTGATTATATACTTCAAAGAAATATCCTCTTTCATCTTTGAAAACATCAGGCTCTATTACAAATAGTCCTTCTATTTTTGTTTCTATTATTTTCATTTTTTTCTCTCTTTTTTTTATTTGTTCTAATTTCTATCCGTGGATAGCCTTATTATAAGCTGCCTCTATTGCTTCCATTACTCCTTCTGACATTGTTGGGTGAGGATGTATTGCATCAATAACATCGTGTGCTTTAATATTGCTTTGTCTTGCAAGGACAATTTCTTCTATCATCTCAGTTACATTATCCCCTATCATAGAACAACCAATAATTTTATCATCTTCTTGATTTATTACTACCTTTACAAAGCCATCTCTGTTTCCTGATGCAGAAGCCTTGCCTGATGCCATAAACATAAATTTCCCTACCTTTATATCCATTCCCATTTCTTTTGCTTTATCTTCTGTTAAACCAACAGATGCAATTTCAGGAGAAGTATAGGTGCAGGCAGGAACATTATTGTAATTTACCTTATTTGGATTTAGTCCTTTTATTGCTTCAATACAAGTTATCGCTTCCTTAGATGCAACATGTGCAAGTGCAGGAGAAGAAATTATATCGCCTATTGCATAAATTCCTTCAAGATTTGTTCTGTAGAAATCATCAACAATAATCTTTTCTTTATTGTCTGATAATTTTATTCCCAATTCTTCTAATCCTATATTTTCTATATTTGTTTTTATTCCAACGGCAGAAAGAACTATATCAGCCTCTATGACCTCTTCTTTATTCTTTCCACTTAATGTTACAAGGCATTTATCATTTTGTGTTGTATCTACGCTTTTCACAGAAGTTGATGTATAAACCTTCATCCCCATTTTCTTAAAACAACGTTGCAATGTAGAGGCAACTTCTTTATCTTCGGCGGGAACAATTTGCGGCATAAATTCAACCAAAGTAACTTGTGTTCCTATGCTTTGATAGAAATAAGCAAACTCACTTCCTATTGCACCAGAGCCAACAACTACCATAGTCTTTGGTTGCTTTGTTAGAGTCATAGCCTTTCTATAACCTATGATTTTTTCTCCATCTTGTGGTAGAGAAGGAAGTTGTTTTGAGCGTGCTCCTGTTGCTATTATTATATGATCTGCAACAAATATATTAGTCTCTTCACCCTTTACTTCAATTTTTTTATCTCCTATCAATCTACCTGTACCTTTTATTACATCAATTGCATTTTTCTTCATAAGATATTCAATACCCTTACTCATATTTTCTGCAACTGCCCTACTGCGAGCAACAACTTTTTCCATCTCAATAAGGGAATTTCCTTCTAAAGAAATACCATAATCCTCACTATGCTTTATATAATTATATACTTGTGCTGATTTTAAAAGTGCTTTTGTTGGAATACATCCCCAATTTAAACATATTCCTCCAAGTGATTCTCTTTCTATTATTGCAGTTTTATATCCCAATTGTGCAGAACGAATTGCTGCAACATAACCTCCGGGACCGGAGCCTAAGACAATTATATCGTATTTCATCTATTTTTTGTTTTAATTATATTTTTCTTTTTTCTAAGACTTGTTTATAAAAGAGTGCTATTCCTTAACCTTAACAATAGCCTCACTAACATTTATTGCAAAGTCTGCTAACTTTTCATACTGGGAATATAAGCTGCTATAATAAATTCCTGTTTGATAAGAATAGTTATTATTCTTTATATTCTCTGTATGATCTTCTCTTAATTTATCTCTTAACTTATTAATTTGTTTTTCCAAATCATAAACCTTATCCAAAGAAACATCAACATAGTGAGAAATTAAGTTGTCATTCATAGCAACTAATGCGTCCCTAACAAGATTATACATTGACTCAATATTTTTTCTCATCTCTGGCTCAAACCAAATATTCTTTTTCTTCTTCTCATCTATGGTTATGGATAATTGATTACAGCTATCACCTATACTTTCTAAGTTATCAATAATACGTAACATTGAACTAATGTATAGGGATGCTTGATGTGAAAGATTTTCTTCGGCAGCTGAGGTTAGATAATTTGCAATTTCCACCTCCATTCTATCAGATATTTCTTCATATTTTTGTATTCTTTCAAAGATTTGCTGATATTTCTTCTCATCCTTTTCTTTCATAAGTTCAGGAATCATATCATACATCTTCAACATCCTCTTTGAAAACATCTCTATTTCCTTTTTTGCAGGCTCAATTGAAAGATCCCCAACATTCATATAGCCCATAGGAATGTATTTTAATCTAAACTCATCTTCATCATCAACATTTATAGGAACTAATTTTTCAACAATTTTTATGATTTGAGGAACGAACCAAACAAGTAGTAGAGAATTTGAAATATTAAAAAAACTATGAAATATAGAAAGAGCAATTGGAATAGAGGAAGCATTTGCCAGAATTTCGCCTCCTTCTAAAGGCATAGGAGAAGCTCCTCCTATGGAATAGGAAAGATTACTTATTAAATAGAGTATAGGTTTAAACAAAATTAATACCCAAATAACCCCAATAACATTAAAGATAAGATGGGCACGAGCTGCTCTTTTTGCAGTTTTATTTGCAACCGTTGCAGCTAAATTTGCAGTTATTGTTGTTCCAATATTTTCTCCCAAAACCAAAGCAGCACCTATTTCAAACCCAATTAAACCTTTGGCACACATAACTAAGGTAACAGCCATCATTGCAGAGGAAGATTGTATTATACAAGTAAGAATTGTGCCTATTAAAACAAATAATAGGATAGATAAATATCCATTGTTAGACAGAGAACCTATAACCTCTAAAACGCCTGAATACTTTGCTTGGGTAAAATCAGGAACGTTATTGGTTAAAAATTGTAATCCCATAAACAAAAGAGCAAAGCCCATAAGGAAAACTCCAAGATTCTCTCTCTTTTTTATAAATAATAAAGGAGAAGCAAGTGCTATTATAGGGAGAATAAATTCTGAAATATTAAACTTAAAACCAAAGAGAGAGACAATCCAAGCTGTTATTGTTGTTCCTATATTTGCTCCCATTATAACAGATATTGCTCCTGCTAAGGTTAGAACTCCTGCATTTACAAAACTAACAACCATAACAGTTGTTGCAGAAGAAGACTGTATTATAGAAGTTATACCAATACCTGTTAAAATTCCCCTAAACCTATTAGCGGTCATCTTAGAGAGAATATTCCTTAAACTATCACCAGCCAGCTTTTGAAGAGCGTCCGACATTACTTTCATCCCATAAAGGAACAAGCCTAAGCCCCCTAAAAGAGTTAGAGCATAAAATATTGCGTTCATAAATTTATATTAGTTATTATTGTTTTTGCCGTTGCAAATATACAATAATTATTATTTAACAATAAAATATATTTTAGGGCAAAAACTTTTCTTTTTTCAAGGAAAACCAACCTTTATATTAAGTAAAGAAAAGAATTATTTTTTTATTATAATAAAAGCATATTGCATAGTAATGATAAAAATATCTATCTTTGCATAAAATTATTTTTATTTTTTTATGAAACATTTTTTACTTGTTGCCCTATTTTCTTTATCCACTTTCGGAGCTTTTAGCCAAATTTTCACTAAAAGTGAGTTTGGTTTTATGATTGGAGGAAGCAATTATATAGGAGATATAAATCCTAAATACAATTTTTATGGTACCAACCTAATGTTAGGAGCTATTTATCGCTATAATATAGATCCTCGTTGGACTATAAGAGGTAGTTTATTATTTGGTTCTCTTTCAGCAGAGGATGCAAAATATGAAAACATAAGAAATCTTTCCTTTCAATCAAAAGTAAATGAAATATCCGCAACTGTGGAATTTAATTTCTTTTCCTATCAAACAGGAAGTAGAAAACATAGAATAACTCCATACCTTTTTGGAGGTATAGGTGTGTTTTTCATCAATCCAAAGGCAAAAATCACAAATCCCCTAACCTACGAAGAAGAAATTGTAGAACTAAAACCTCTTGCAACAGAAGGACAAGGCTTAGAAGGATACGAAACTCCTTATTCCCTAACCCAAATTTCAATACCCTTTGGCTTGGGAGTAAAGTTTAGCCTTAGCAATTATATATGTGTAGGCTTGGAATGGGGATTAAGAATGACATTTACCGATTATATTGATGATGTATCAACAAATTATGTCAATAGACAAACACTACTTGATTGGTCAGGTGAATTAGCCGTTGTAGCATCTGATAGAACCAATGAAATTATTCCTAATAAATACAATCCAGAAGGGTCAATGCGTGGAAATCCTCAAACAAAGGACTGGTACCAATTCTTCGGTGTAACTCTTACAACAAAACTTTCCTTTTTCAATAAGAAAAATAAGTGCATAACTTTCTAAGTTGGCAACACCGCCAAGCGGCTTTTAGTTGTCCTTACGGAAATTTGGGGCTTTTTTATCGCTGTTTTTAGCTAATTAAAACGAAGTTTTAGTAAAATATTTCTTCGTTTTAGTAAAATATTTCTTCGTTTTAGTAAAATAAAACGCTGTTTTAGAAAATTATTTCTTCGTTTTAGAAAATTAAAACCTTGTTTTAGAAAATTGAAGTAAGGATTTGAGGTTTTATATCCTTTATTTGGGTTTTTAAAGTAAATTTGGTCTTCTTTGCTTTGTTCTTTTCAAAGATTCTTCTTCTTGCCATTGTTTTATTAGTTTGTCATTTCCAGAAAGTAAGACCTTAGGAACTTCCCAACCATTGAACGATTGAGGACGTGAATATACAGGATGTGAAACTAAATTATCTTGAAAAGAATCACTCAAAGCAGAGGTTTCATCCGATAAAACGCCAGGAATTAGTCTTACTATTGAGTCACAAATAACCATAGATGCTAATTCGCCCCCACTTAATACGTAATTACCTATTGAAATCTCTCTTGTAATAAGGTTTTGTCTTACTCTTTCATCAACACCTTTATAATGTCCGCACAAAATACATATATTTTCCATTAATGAAAGGCTGTTTGAGAGCTTTTGATCCAATAATTCCCCATCGGGAGAGGTGTATATTATCTCATCATAACTTCTTTTTTGTTTCAAATCTTCTATACAATTATATATAGGTTCTATTTGCATAACCATACCTGCTTCTCCTCCATAAGGATAATCATCAACACTATGATAATTATTTGTAGAATAGTCTCTCAAATTGTGGAATTGAACTGAAAAAATGCCCTTTTGTTCTGCTCTTTTTAATATGGAATGATTGAATATTGGAGGAAAAATTTCGGGAAAAAGGGTTATAATATCTATGTGCATAAATTAAAAATTTTGAAAAAGTATATACGTTTTATTAAAAAAAAAGTTTTCTTCAACTATTTGTTCAATTAAAGTTTGTATATTTGCTCTTTGAAAGGGTTACTCCTTTTATTTATATAAAAATAATATGAATATGAATTTCAAACGTTTTTTTAGACATATTTTTGCAGTAATTTTCTTTGTTCCAACATTGGTTTTGGCACAAGAAAACTTAGATAAGGCATCACCAGACTTTCAATATGAGGATTATTCTTCCTTTATTGGCTTTATGATGAAAGATGCTGACTTGACCAATCAAACACTTTACCTTCCTAAGATGACAGATACAATTGCTAAACACTTCTTTTCGGGAGAGCTTTATAGGCAAGAGTATAATGGACCCAATGGAAACAGACCTGCATTATACGATTTAAAAAGAATGTCTAAGAATAAACTTCCTCAAATGGAAGGAGAATGGTTTGTTGTTGCAGGTTATGCAATAGACAAACAATCATACGAAAAGATATATTATAATTCTCCAATGGTAAAATATAGTTTTCTAAAACTTGTTGTTGCACAAACAGAGGATACAGTCTTTTATAAGTATGATGATTTTTGGAATTTATATAATTTTCCTTTTATTCCTCTTTCCTATTATAATGCAAATAAGAATGAATATCCTAAAAACAAATATTCAGAAGATGATCTTTCATTAGCAAAATATGATACTAATAGTAACTATTGCTTTATTCCTAAAAATCTTATAGGACAAAGACTATACCTTCCTAAGGTAAATGATGCTACCTACGAGAGATTGTTTAGTGCAACAAGACTATACAACTACGATGATGATAGCAGAAAATATTCTTTCGCTATTATGCCACAAGGAAAAGCAAAACTCCTTGAAGGTAAAACCTTCTATGTTGCATCCACTGTCTTTGATCCAGAGGGCTTAACTGACGTTTATCTAAAACTAATCATACCTAATTCCAAAGATACTATTTATTATAAATATCCAAGAGTTGAACAAAGGGCTGAATTTCCTTTTGTGGTTAATTCGTTTTTAGAGAAAACCAAAGAGAAATACATAAATAAGGAATTTGTTTTCAGAGGTGATAAATACCCTTTGGTGGCTTTGGATACAAAAAGAAAAACTCCACTAACCTTTAAAAAGGGAGACGTTTTCAGATGTATTGATTTCGTTGTTAAGGATGGAAAATTCCAAATGCTAATGCGTAATGAAAAGGGAAGAAAGTTTTTTGTTGAGGCAAATTATGCTCTTTCTGACAAACTATCTTTTGATCATAGTTTAATGGAATATAACGATATTTACATATATCACGATACCTATAACACGCATTATAATGCCATATTGCAAAAAGAACTAATCCCTTCCATGAGTATTGATATGACTAAGAAATCTTGGGGTTATCCACAAAAGGAAGTCTTTACTAATTTTGACGGAAGCAATCGTCATTGGTTCTACTTAGGCAATGTATATGTCATTTTCAAAAACAACAAGCTCTATCGCGTTGCTATGATTCCTCGTGATTTGCGATTATAACAAGAAAACTTTTTTATGAGTTATAACTTTTTTGGAAACGAAGACTTAAAACCTATTATTGAAAAATTTGAAAGCTATCTCAATAATAACCAAACCCAAAGTGTATTCTTTGATTGCGAAGAACTAATTGAGCTAATTGATTATTACTACGACAAAGGCGATATAAATAAAACAGGTAAAGCTCTTTCTATTGCTCTTAAACTTTATCCCGAAGATATGGATATAGCCATTTTAAATGCAAAATACATATCTTACAAAAACAATAAAAAGTATGCAATAAAGTATCTCAACGAATATCTAAAACGACATCCTGAAAATAACAATGAGTATGAAATGATTTTGACTATGGCTAACTTATATTCTTTTGACAACTCTTCAAAAGCTGTTGAGTTATACAATATCCTATTAAAAGAAAACCCACAAGACGAAGAGGTATTGGATAATTTGGCAAATGAATATATGCTTATGGGGGATTTTGATAATGTTGATATAATTCTAAGAAAAGAATTGGAAATAGAATATGATGATTTAGACCTATTAGAAGACTTAGCCATTAACTCCAAAAACTTAAAAGATTATCAAAATACAAGAAAATTCTTAGAGGAATTGTGCGATAATCACCCCTATTCCATAAATAATTGGATAGGTTATGCTTTTTTGCTTTTCCACAATCAAGAATATTACGATTCAATAACAGCATTAGACTTTGCCCTTGCAATAGATGAAAACTCCTTAATTGCTAATTGCTATAAGGGACTCTCATTAGTTGCCCTTCAAAAAGAGAAAGAAGCAATAGAAATCTTTAAATCCCTTATAGAAAAATCTCCTGATGAAGCCTCCTATTCTTTATTTTTGGGTGATATATACGAGTCTTTGGAGGAGTGGGACGAGGCTATTGAATATTTTTTGCAATATATAAAAAAAGGAGAAGAGGATATTAATGTCTTAATTAGCCTTGCTCATGCCTACCAAGAGAAGGACGATGAAATAAATTCCTTAATATATATAACCGAAGCATTAGAAATAGACCCCAAAAACTTTGATGCAAGAATGGCATACGCTAAAATGTTCGCACATTTTCATTATACCCAAATAAGCGATTCAATATTTGAAGAACTATATAATGAACAAGAGCACATAGATAATGTTGCTGCATCATGGGCTTTAAATATGGTGAAAAGCGGAAGGAACTTTGAGGCAATGCATCTTTTGGAAAAAACAATTGAAAACTTTGAAATGACATCCCCTATCCTATATTATGTTTTTATAGAAATAGCATCTAATGAAAATTATTTAAAAGATAATTTGGATAATTGGCTATATAAACTCTTTCTAAACTTTGATATAACATATCAAGAGTTTGTCTTAGCCTGCCCTAATATAGTTAATAACCCTATATACGAAAATTTATTAAACACATATTTTGATGAAAAAAAGTAATTTTTTATTTTGTATTCCTTTTTTCTTTACCATATTAATTCAATTTAATGGTTATGCATCTTCTAATGGAGAAAACCAAAATATAACAAAAGAAAATAAAACAAAAGAACTTTCTTCTGTTGAGAAGATAACCTCATGGTATATGGACAATATAAACTATGGAACAATTACTCTTTTGATGGCTGTTGAAAGTTCCTTTATTCCCTTTCCTTCTGAGGTCGTTGTGCCACCCGCTGCCTATAAGGCGTCAAAGGAGAATAGCGATATGAATATTTTTCTTGTCGTTCTCTTTGCAACAATTGGAGCATTAATTGGTGCTATTATAAACTACTATCTCTCCCTTTTCTTAGGTCGTCCAATAATTCACGCCTTTGCCGACTCAAAAATTGGCAAGATGTGTCTTTTAAGTAGTGAAAAAGTTCAAAAAGCAGAAGATTACTTTGTAAAACATGGAAGAAGTTCAACCCTAATTGGACGATTGATTCCTGCAATACGTCAATTAATATCCATACCTGCGGGATTATCCAAAATGCCTTTACTACCTTTCATCCTCTTTACTTCATTAGGAGCTATGATATGGAACATTGTCCTTGCCATATTAGGATATATTGCACACGGACAAGCAAATTTAATTGAACAATACAGCTCAGAGATTTCCTACATACTAATTTCTTTGGGCGTTCTTTTTGTAATATACCTCCTTTATAGCGGTTTTATTAAGGGGAAAAAGAAAAAAAATGCCAAATAAAACCTTTGGTTTAATCGGAAAAAACCTTCAACATTCCTTTTCTAAGGACTACTTTTCTAAATTCTTTATTAGAGAAAATATAAGCAATTGTTTGTACGAAAATATAAATATAACCAATTTAGAATCCTTTATTGAGGATATAAAAAACAAAAAGACAAAAAATCCCCTACTCAATAACCTTTGCGGCTTTAATGTAACAATGCCATATAAGGAAGAAATTATAAAATACTTAGATACTTTGGATGAAGCATCTCAAAAAATAAAGGCAGTAAATGTTGTTAGAGTTGAAAGAAATAAAGGATATATAGTATTGAAAGGATATAATAGCGATTGCTATGGTTTTGAAAAAAGTTTAAAAGAAAATCTTTCTTCCCTATCTTGTAAT
Organism: Bacteroidales bacterium; assembly: GCA_031262295.1. Classification (GTDB taxonomy): domain Bacteria; phylum Bacteroidota; class Bacteroidia; order Bacteroidales; family P3; genus UBA10566. The sequence continues at coordinate 53,333 of JAISIA010000056.1, forward strand.
GCTATTATATTAGGAAGTGGAGGAGCACAAAAGGCTGTAAGTTTTGTTTTAGATAAACTTCATTTCCCCTACCTTATTGTTTCAAGAGAAAAAAGGGAAAAAGGAAAAATAATTTCATATAGTGAGTTAAGTTTAGATGTAATAAGGAATCATAACCTAATTATCAATACCACCCCCTTGGGAATGCAATCCTCAATTGATAGAATGCCAAATATAAATACAGACTTCTTAGACGAAAGACATATTGTTTTTGATTTGATATATAATCCTCAAAAAACCCTTTTGCTAAAAGAGGCAGAAAAAAGAAGAAGTAAAATAATTAATGGCTATGATATGCTAATATATCAGGCTCAAAAGTCATGGGAAATATTTAATGCCAAATAATATATATACAATAATAATAATTGCCTTAGTGATATTAATAATAAGGACAAGGAAATTAGGGATAGTTTTTCGTTCAATAAACACCCTAATACATGAGTTCTCTCATGCCATTATTGCAATACTAACAGGAGGTAGCGTTTTAAATATTAAGTTAAATGAAAACGCATCGGGTGAATGCGTTAGCAAAAGTAAAACAAAGACAAAGCAGTTTTTTGTATCCCTTGCAGGCTATCCTCTTAGTGCATTATTTAGTTACTTCCTCTTCTATTCAATTGGAAAAGGCTGGCAAGAGTATATATTCTATTTTTTTATAGTTATATCCATAGTTACTCTTATATTTTGGATTCGTAATACTTATGGCACAATATGGATACTTTGTTTTTTGGTATTAAATCTTTGTATTGTTTTTATTCCATCATTTATAAATATTATAGGAAACTATGTCCTAATCCTATTTGGAGTTATTATTGCAATAGATAATCTTTTGGGTTGTTTTACTCTATTATATATTTCTATAACAAATCATAAAAAGGCAGGGGATGCAACAAATTTAAGAAAGCTAACACATATTCCTGCATTTTTTTGGGCACTTTTCTTTACTCTTTTCTCACTATACCTTATATACCTCTCCTATTTTATACTCTTTTAGTTGAATATCCTCTTTTCAATTAAAGAAAAAAAGGAATACTTTTTTAATAAATATTCCCCCCATTATTTTTTCTCTAAATGGATAATCTTTACCTATAAGTACAATTTAATGAAAGAGTTCCTACAATTCCACGATCATAATCATAATAATCATAATCATCTTGATAAACAGGAATATCATCCCAAGATATTGCATTACAATCGCCCCTAAAATCCCTAATATAAACTCTTAAATCCTTACCCATGATACATTCACAATCAGATTCCAATTCACAAGAAGTGAAACATAAGGCAGTAAATACTCCTAAAAAAAGTAAAATTTTTCTCATAAATTTATTTTTTTATTAAGTTTTACAACTTTTAATGGCTATTTTTTAACATATTTTTTAAATACAAAGCCACAAAAGTTATTTTATTTCCAATTAAAGTGCAAATATACAAATTTAAAAACAATAAATGTCGGCAACCGACCTTTATTTGACCACCTTCGTGGCTTTTATTCGTCCTTGCGGGTCGGCAACCGACTTTTAATAAGTTTGGTTTTATATTTATAAGTTTATAAATCAATAAAAATAAAACGAAGATTAAAAAAATTAAAACAGCGTTTTATAAAATTATTTCTTCGTTTTAGTAAATTATTTCTTCGTTTTAATAAATTATTTCTTCGTTTTAATAAATTATTTCTTCGTTTTAATAAATTATTTCTTCGTTTTAATAAATTATTTCTTCGTTTTAGTAAATTAAAACAGCGTTTTAGTAAAATAAAATAGTGATTTATAAAATAAAATAGTGATTTATAAAATTGCTTATCCGACTTCCGTTAGGAAAAATAAAGGTCGGTTGCCGACAAAATCTTATAAAATTGCCTCTATATCCTTAATTAATTTTTCTGGTTTATAGGCTGGGGAATATCTTTCAATAACTTTACCATTTCTATCTATTAAGAACTTACCGAAATTCCATTTTATATCGCCCTCTTTCTTATCTTTTACTAATTTACTTACGGTTTTCTCAAATATTTTTGCTTTAATTCCTCCCTTATCTAAGGGTTTTTCTTTCTTTAACCAAGCAAAAAGAGGGTGCGTATCCTCACCATTTACATCTATTTTTCCAAAGCGAGGAAATGTTGTATTGTATTTTAGGGTACAAAACTCTGAAATCTCTTCAATAGTTCCTGGTGCTTGTTCCAAGAATTGATTACAAGGAAAATCTAAAACGAAGAAACCTCTATCCTTATACTTTTCATACAATGCCTCTAATGCTTCATATTGGGGAGTTAATCCGCATTTTGTTGCAGTATTTACAATTAATAGTACCTTATCTTTATAAATAGATAGGTTTGTTATTTCATTTTTGTCGTTTTTTACCTCAAAATCATAAATTGTATTTTCCATAATAATGTTATTTAATAGTAAGAATACAACGCAAAGATAGTAAAAATATTTGTATTTTTAGAAAAAATATTTATCTTTGCCCCATTATTAACTTAAAAAATATTTTTATGAACCTAAAAAGAATTTTATTTACAGCATTTATTTGCTTATCTTTCGCTTTTGTTTCTTGCAGTAGCGATGATGAAAATGGCATGGAAATTTTAGGAGTAAATGATCCAAGCTCTTCCAATCCTTCAAATCCTTCACAAGCAATAAATATTTCTTTTGAAGATTTAATGAGTATGATGGATAACCCTATTGATTCAGCAGATGCATTCTTGCAAAGTAAGGGATTTACTGTTGTAGATACAACAGAAATTTTTGCTTCTTCAAAATTTTATGTTTCTACTTCTTTACCATTACATTCAGTTTGGATAGTAGGTTCTTCTGTTGTAGATAATGTAAATATGCAAGTAGTAGATTTTTCAGGCAATATACCATTCAATTTATTAAAGAACTATCTTAATGCCTCTTCTAATTATTCTATAATGTATTTTAATTCAAGCGTAAATACTGAAACTGAATTCTATTCTCATAGTGAGTTATACTCTTACTTAACAACTACTCCTGCCACTAATATTCATTCCGTAAATGTCAGTTATGATATAAGTCCTCTCAATACATCAAGCGAAAATTTTGATACAAGAGACTTAACTTTTGGTTATGGAAATGCTGGATTTGGTGCAACATTTGTATGCTCTATTGAAAATGAAAACAAATAAAAACTATACAAAATGAAAACAAAAAGATTATTGATTCTAACTTTTATTTTACCTTTACTATTTATTTATTCTTGTAAAGATGATAGTAATGATAATATTATTAAACCAAATCCTTCAAATCCTTCAAAGGCAATTAGTCTTTCATTTGATGAAGTTATAAATTTGATGGATAAGAATATTGATTCTGTGGATTTATTTTTAAAAGATAAGGGATTATTTTTTATTGATTCTATCACTAATATTGATTCTTCAAGAGTTTATGCCTCTTCTTCCCTACCTTTATATACAATTACAATAGTTGGTTCTATGGTTAATACTATACATATCCAAATAAATGAAATTTCAGGCGATACACCCCTTAAACTATATAAGGAATATTTAAATGCCTCTACAAATTACACTATTGACAATTTTGTAGGCAGTATAAGCATTAATGATTTTACGGACTATGCCTCCTTCTATTCTTTCTTAAATAACCCAGAAAATATTATCAATAGTTCAATAGCCTCTTATGATATTACTCCTACCAATGAACAATATGGAGGAGAATATACCAAAAGTTTATATTTTACTTTTGAAAAAGCTCAAGCAGGTTCTTCAAAAGCAGAATTTGCTTTTAGCAATTTTTAAAACAAAAGAAAAAATAGCAACTATATGACTTAATAATTAAAATTTATATACTATGAAAACTACACAACGATTAGCTTTAATCTTAATTTTACCTTTATTATTTTTTGCTTGCAATAGCTATGATGAGTTAGAAGAATATAAAGATCCTGTTGATCATCCTCTACCAACAAACTTCTCCTTAGATAAAATGGTAAATATTATGGGTAAATCCTTAACAGAGGCAAATACTATTTTAATTAATGAAGGATTTAAATATAGTTATCAAAATACAGATGGAAGTAATACAACAATTCATTATGATTTTGCAGGCAATCCTATTTTATATATAGCATCTACTGATTCCATTGTTGTAAAGGTATCCCTAATTACTGAGCAACCAAGTAGCGATAAGCTTTTCCCTTTGTTTAAAATCTTTGCAGGACAAATGGGAAACTATCCTCCAACTGATTATTTCTATGCTGGCTCTTGGGCTAATATAGGGTATGGACGAGGTCCTGCTGGTCTAAGATTATCATACGAAGAATATGTTGAATATTTAAATACATATAGAGAAGATATTGGTTGTATGTATGAAACACCTTCGCAAGTGGTATTAGATAATAAAGAAATGAATTTATTGTTTTATCAACTTCTACGAAAAGAATCAAACTATTATTCTGTATTACCACATTACTATTATATGGCAATGCAGGTGTATTTTATTGAAAGAGGTAGCCAACATTTTCTTCACTATTAACTTCTTCTCCAAATTGTTTTTGAAAATATAGCTAATAGGGAATAGATTTCTAATCTTCCAACTATCATTAGAAGTATTATTGTTGTCTTAGCACCAAAAGACATAGAGGCATATTGTTCTTCTGGTTCTAAATAGGGAATAAAAGAACCTGTATTGCTAATATTGGCTGCTGAAATTGATATTGCATCAAAGAAATTACTTCCAAAAAGAGTTAGTAAAAAAGCTCCTACTACAAATATTATCAGATATAGAAAAAAGAATCCAAAGACTATACCTATTGCATCATCAACTAATACATTTTTATTATATCTTATAGGTATTACTGCACGAGGATGAAATATTCTTTTAAAGGAATTATTGAAATATTTGAATAATATAATCACACGAACTATCTTTAATCCTGTTGAAGAAGAGCCACTACATCCTCCAATAAACATAAGAACAATCATAATAAATATAATTATCTGACTTATATCCTTAATTTGTGGAAGAAAATATCCTGTTGTAGTAACAATAGATGTAATATTAAATATTGCAATCCTCACACTTTCCATTATGGAATATTGTTTAGAAAAATGCAAGGCAACAAATAATCCAACAGATGCAAACAATATGATAAGGAAATAGTATTTTGTTTGTTCGTCCTCAAAGAGTTTTCTCCACTTTCCCTTATAAGCCCAATATAATAGGGCGTAACTAAGCCCCGAAAGTATCATTATAAGGGTAATGACATATTGACTATATGCAGAAAAAGAAGATAATCCTGCATTATTTGCAGTAAATCCTCCTGTGGAAACAGTAGAAAAACTATATAATATAGAAGAAAAAACATTCATATCCCCAAAACTTAGGAGCAATATGCTTAAAAGAGTTATAAATATATATATGTATAGTATTCTATAAACAGTATCCTTAATGTGAGGTTGAATTTTTTCCTTATCAATTGAAGTAAATTCTGCATTAAAAAGATAATTTGACCCATTATGAAAGTTTCTTATTAGAAGGATAACAAAAAGAATTATTCCCAATCCTCCTATCCATTGAGTAATTCCTCTCCATAATAGAAGGCTTTTATCCAAAGAATCTATGTCATTTATTATTGTTGAACCTGTTGTTGTAAATCCAGAAAAGGATTCAAAGAGGGCATCAATTATAAAAGGGAATACATTTTGAGAAAACATATAAGGAGTTGCTCCAAAAATTGGAATAATAATCCAAAGAAAGCCAACGAAAAGTTTCCCATCTTTTTTTGTTAGAACTCTTGGATAATTCCTATTAAAGAATATTAAAGGCAGAGATATAATTCCAATTATTAATAAACTTATAAGAAAAGGTAGTTTTGCCTTTTCATCTTCAATTATTGCTAAGACAAAACAAGGTATCATTACAATACCAATAAAGAGTAGGGTTAATCCTAAGGTATATTTAAAAAATTTGAAGTTGAAATTATTTATCAAGTTCATCTTTATTTATAAACTTAATTTAGTAGTTTCACCAACTTAGAAACGCTTTCTGGTTTAGTAAAAGCAACGACCTTATCATTAGCCTGCAAAAGTGTTGCACCATTTGCAATAATTGCAACATTATTTCTAATTACTCCACCAATATTTACTCCTTGTGGAAACTTAATATCCTTTAATTGTTTCTTTGTTATTGGAGAATTTTCCTTTACAATAAGCTCTAAGACTTCTGTATCTAAATTGGACAACCACTTAGAAGAGGTTATCTCATCTTCAAAAGTAAATTTTGTTATATAACTTGCAGTAATTAATTTCTTGTTTATGATAATATCTATTCCTATATCCTGAGAAATATCTATGTAATTCACGTTTTCAACTAAGGCAATTGTCTTTCTTACTCCTTGACGATGGGCATAAAGACAAGACATAATGTTGGTTTCTGTTGAAGGTGTTAGGGCAATAAAAGCATCTGTCTTATCAATTGCCTCATCCTCTAAAAGGGAAATATCACTTCCATTCCCATTTATTATCATTACATCACTAAATTCATTGGCAAGACGATTACAACGCTCAATATCTTGTTCAATTATCTTTAATTCTATTTTGTCATGCAAACTCATAGCTGTTCTTCTTGCTATCCTGCCTCCTCCAACTATCATTGCATTTTTTGTAACATAGTCTCCCTTGCCTCCAATTTCTTTTATCTTACCAACATCTTCTGGTTTTGCAATAAAATAAACAAGATCATTAAACAAGTATTTATCTTCTCCATTTGGTATTATCGTTGTTCCCTTACGAATAATACAAACAGTTCTTACACCAAAGTCTGGAAATTCTTTTGCAACTTCAATTAAGGTTTTATTAAGTATTAGAGCTTTTCTATCTATTCTTAACATATAAACACATAAAAGCCCATTTGAAAAATCAAATAGTTCAGTTGCGGTATTCTTAGTTAATAATCGGGAAATTTCTTGTGCTGCTATCTTTTCTGGACAAACTAATTCATCAATACCCATTCCGCTAAACATCTTACGATTTGTATCATTTAGATACTCCTGAGTACTTACCCGAGCAATGGTTCTTTTTGCCCCAAGACGCTTACCTAACATGCAAGTGATAATGTTTATACTTTCTTCATGCAAAACAGAAATGAGTAAATCTGCTTTTTGTACGTTTGCCTGACGAAGAGTTTTCAGCGAGGTAGAATTGCCTGCTATTGTCAGTAGGTCACTTTCTGCTTCAAGCATTCTTAATAGTTCCGAATTAGGATCAACAACTGTTATATCGTGTTTAACCTTTGATAAAGCCCTTGCTAAATGAAAGCCAACTTCTCCGTCTCCAGCAATTACTATATTCATATCTTTTTATTTTAATAAAAAAAAATAACTTATTTTTTTCACCGACAAAAGTAATATATTTTTTAATTTTGCAGCTTGTAAATTAAGTTACAAAAGAATTAAATAACCATTAAAACATAAAAATATTATGTACGAAAAATTTCAAAGTTTTCTTCAAAATGAGCTTTCTTCTATTAGAGAGCAAGGACTTTATAAAGATGAAAGAATTATCATAACTCCACAATCAGCCATCATAAAAACAGATGCAAATAAAGAAGTTTTGAATTTCTGTGCTAACAATTACCTTGGATTAGCTGATAGTAAAATTCTAATTGATGCAGCAAAAAAAGCTATGGATGAAAGAGGCTATGGTATGTCATCAGTAAGATTTATATGCGGAACACAAGATCTACACAAGGAATTGGAAAAAAGAATTTCTCAATTCTTCAAAACAGAAGACACAATTTTGTATGCAGCTTGCTTTGACGCTAATGGAGGAGTTTTTGAACCACTTCTAACCGAACAAGACGCCATTATCTCCGACTCATTAAATCATGCCTCAATCATAGATGGCGTTCGCCTTTGCAAAGCTCAAAGATTCCGTTATCAAAATGCAGATATGAACGACTTAGAAAAACAATTGAATGATGCGAAAGATTGTCGCTTCAAACTAATTGTTACAGATGGAGTATTTTCTATGGATGGTAATGTTGCACCATTAGATAAAATATACGCCCTTGCTCAAAAATATGACGCAATGGTTATGGTTGATGAATCACATTCTGCTGGTGTTGTTGGAAAAACAGGAAGAGGAACAACAGAACAATACAATCTTCAAGGCAAAATAGAAATCCTTACAGGAACATTAGGAAAAGCCTTTGGTGGAGCAGTAGGTGGATTTACCACAGGAAAGAAAGAAATCATTGAACTTTTAAGACAAAGATCTCGTCCTTATCTTTTCTCAAACTCAATCCCTCCTATGATAGCCGCAGCTGGTATTGCAATGTTTGACCTTATTGATAAAACAAATACCCTTCAAGATACATTACACCAAAACACAGAATACTTTGTTCAAAAGATGAAAAGTGCAGGCTTTGATATTAAACCTACACAATCTGCTATATGTGCCGTTATGCTATATGATGCAAAACTATCTCAAGAATTTGCTTCTCTTTTGCAAGAAGAAGGAATTTATGTTACCGGTTTTTATTATCCTGTCGTTCCAAAAGGACAAGCAAGAATTAGAGTGCAAGTTTCTGCTGCTCATAAAAAGGAACATCTTGATAAATGCGTTGAAGCATTCACTAAGATAGGAAAAAAATTGGGCGTATTGAAAGGTTAATTATTAAAATTTAAGTTAAAATGAAAAATATATTGGTTTTAGGTGCAGCAGGACAAATAGGTAGCGAACTAACTATGAAGTTAAGAGAAATTTATGGTAATTCCTCTGTTGTAGCCTCTGATATTAAACTCCCACTTAGTGAGGCTCTATCTCAAAGTGGTCCTGTTGAAAAAATAGATGCAACAAAAGCAGAAGAGATTGCCTTAGTTGTTAAGAAGTATAATATAGATACAATTTTCAATTTGGTTGCCATACTTTCTGCAACAGCTGAAAAGAATCCACTACTTGGCTGGAATATTGGTATGGGTGCTCTTTTAAATTGTTTAGAAATTGCAAAGGAAAATCATTGTGCTCTCTTTACTCCAAGTTCAATAGGAGCCTTTGGATTGAATACTCCAATGAATGGAACACCACAAGATACCATTCAAAGACCTAATACAATTTATGGAGTGACAAAAGTTTCGGGAGAATTACTTTCTGATTATTATTTTACACGTTTTGGTGTTGATACACGTTCTGTACGTTTTCCCGGACTAATTTCAAATGTTACTCTTCCCGGAGGAGGAACAACAGATTATGCTGTTGAGATATACTATGCCGCAGTTAAAGGAGAAACTTTCTATTGCCCGTTAAATAAGAACACACAATTGGATATGATGTATATGCCCGATGCTTTGGATTGTGCAATTAAACTAATGGAGGCAGATAGTAGCAAGTTGGTTCATAGAAATTCTTTTAATGTAACGGCAATGCACTTTACACCAGAGGAAATTTATAATGAAATTAAAAAACATATTCCATCCTTTAAGATGGAGTATCGTTTGGATGAAATGCGTCAAAAGATTGCAGATTCTTGGCCTAACTATATGGATGATTCATGTGCAAGAAAAGAATGGGGATTCTCTCCTAAATTTGATCTTTCATTAATGACAATAGATATGTTAGAAACTCTAAAATCCAAAATTTAATAAATAGGACAACCAATCCTTAATTCATCCTACCAAAAATTAAAGTTTTACAATAAAAATAAATAATTTAATCATTAGAAAACAGCGTTTTTTCAAAAAAAATGCTGTTTTTTTTATTTCTAAAACAAAGAAATAATTTCCTAAATTCTTATTTTAATTTTCTAAAACGAAGAAATAATTTATTAAAACGAAGAAATAATTTGCTAAAACGAAGAAATAATTTATTAAATCTTCGTTTTAGGCGTATTGAATTACAGATATATATAATTTATAAAAATAAAAGTAAATTTCCATTAAAATAAAGTAATTACTCTTTTTTCTCTTTCCAAAAAGGGAAATTAAATAATAGTTGGTGCTTTGATTTATATATTATTTATACTTTTGTAGAATAATTTCAAATACATATTTTTATGACTCAGATGGAAGATAACAGCAAAAAGTTTTTAGAGCTAAGGGATGAATACCCTGTTTTTAAATATCTTAATTATGATTTTGAATTTGACCATGCAAATAAAAATCTTCAAATATCCTTTTCTTTTGAATGCGGAACTTATAAGTTTAATCCCAAAATGGAGATTCTATGTCCCAAAAATTTTATAAGAAATATCCAAAAAATGAAAAGTAAATTGAATTTACTTATCTTTAATATAGGAATGGTTGAACTTATAAGCTATTGGAAGCTATTTGCAAGCCCTAATGTGGAAATTTATTGCGGGGCATTGAACGTTAAGCAGATAAAATTCTGGAAAAAACTATATTTTAATGGTCTTGGAGAATATTTTCATCTAAATAATATTTCCACTTCTTTGGATTCTTTTATGCAAATTACAACACACGGATATGGATATAAGAAATTTACATTCAAACACGATTCAAAAGATGTAATACTTCCTATTGGCGGAGGAAAGGATTCTATTGTTAGTTTGGAATTGTTAAAAAATAAAGGATTTAATATAACACCTCTTGTAATAAATCCTCGTAAGGCAACAGACAAATGTATAGAATTGTCAAATTTTTCAAAATCTTTCTGGTTTAAAATACAAAGACATTTAGACCCTTTAATGTTGGAATTGAACCAAAAAGGCTTCCTAAATGGGCATACTCCTTTTTCTGCTCTTATAGCTTTCACCTCTCTTTTAACAGCTTTTATAAATAAGACTTCACATATTGTTCTTAGCAATGAAAACTCTGCAAATGAAGAAACAATAATAGGACAAAACATAAATCATCAATATTCCAAAAGTATAGAATTTGAAAACGATTTTAGAAAATATGTTAAAACTTCAATAAGTGAATCATTTAACTATTTTTCTCTACTTCGTCCATTATCAGAGCTTCAAATAGCACAAATATTTTCAATGTATAATCAATATCATTCTGTTTTTCGCAGTTGTAATGCTGGAAGTAAGGAAGATAGTTGGTGTTTAAATTGTCCTAAATGTCTTTTTGCCTACATTATCCTCTCCCCTTTTATAACCCAAGAAAGGTTGGTGGAAATTTTTGGAGAGAATCTATTGGATAAAGAGTCATTGAAGGACTATTTTTCTGCCTTAATAGGTATGAAAGAAGAGAAACCATTTGAATGTGTTGGCACTATAAATGAAGTAAATATTGCTCTTGCCCTACTAATTCAACGTTATCCACAGGCAAAAGAGCTTTCCCTTATAAAATATTGGAGAAGTTTTTCAGCAAATAGAGACTTTGAAAAAAATAATTATGAAAAAGAGTTATACACAATATCAAAAAAACATAATATTACAAGGGGATTTAGCTCCATATTTTCTAATCCATACGCCATATACAAAAAAGCAGAAATTGTAAGATATTTATCAGAATATGATAATATAATAATATATGGTTTTGGTAAGGAAGGGTTGGCGACATATCAATTATTAAAAAAACTTGTACCACATAAGAGATTCGTCATTCAAGATCAAAATCTAAAAATTAGGCATCAAAATCCAATAAGAGAAGATTTTAAACAATATAACATTAAGACGCATCTTGGTGATTCTTCATACGAAACTCATATATCAAAGAATGGAAAAGATATAGTCTTTGTTTCTCCGGGAGTGGATTTAAAAAGTATGAGAAGTAATGAATATGAAAGAATAGTAACTTCTCAAACAGACTTATTTTTAAAATTATTCTACAAACAAACAATTGGTATAACAGGAACAAAGGGAAAAAGTACAACATCTACTTTAACTTATGATATTATAAAAAACAAAACCAACAATGTATTTTTAGCAGGCAATATAGGCACTCCCTCTTTTGATTTGATAGATAAAATAAATGAAGACTCAATAATTGTGTTGGAACTATCAGCTCATCAACTTCAATATATCACAGTTGCTCCTAAGGTATCTGTTCTCTTAAATATATATGAAGAACATTTGGATCGTTTTCATAGTTTTGAGGCTTATCAAAATGCAAAATTAAACATATTGTTCTGTCAGGATAATAGAAATATTCGTTCTGTATTTATATATAATTCTTCCGATGAGATAATAAACAAAACTATTAAGAAATTACGAACAAATTCAAAACTTATTGGAGTAAATTTAAATAGTTACGAAAAAAGTCCTTTCCTCAATCAAGAACCTGACTATCTTAAAGGAGTCCATAATAAGTTTAACATAGTCTGTGCCTACTATGCTGCAAAGGCTATGAAGATGGAAAACGAGAATGGTTTAAAAAGCGTTCTTTCCTTTAAGGGATTGCCAAATAGAATGCAGTTTGTAGAAACTATAAATGGAGTAGATTACTATAATGATTCAATTTCTACAATACCACAAGCCACTTTGGCAGCATTGGATGCCTTAGGAAATGTTGAAACACTTATATTAGGAGGTATGGATAGAGGTATTGATTATTCAATATTAAAAAATATTCTTTTTGATTATCCATCTCTAAAAAATATAGCCTTTGTTGGTAAGGCAGGAAAGAGGATGAAAAAGATTATAAAGAAGAACTCTAAGAAAAAATCCCTTTTCTTAGATACTAATAACTATAAGGAAATTGTTCAATGGTGCATAAGAATAACAGAAAGTGGTAGTACAGTCCTATTATCCCCTGCTGCTGCAAGCTATGATCAATTTAAAAACTTTGAAAAAAGAGGAGAAAAATTTTCTTCATTAGTTAAAAATACAATCAAATAAAAGTTATTTGTCAGCCTTTTTGCGTTAGTAATAAATAAAATCAACTCTTCTAATGCAAGAAGGCTTTTAATTATCTTTTGGATTAATGATGTTGTGAATATATTTTATTGCATCTATGCTTTTAGGCGTTAGAATATCTATTAGATGCGATTCAATTCCAAAGACCTTTCTTTGTTTTGTTGCTTTTAGTTCTGTGTAGGGATAGGTATTTACAAATCTTGCCGAATCTTCTCTGCGTATAAATATGTAAGAGGGTTGTTTGGAAAATAGTTCTTCTTTTGAAAAAGCCCACGAAGGACTTTTCTTAGCTATATTATCTCCCCCTGAAAGGGTTATTATTTGATCTATAAATGTATCTTTTCCTCCTGAAAAATCTCCTGCTTGACCAAAGCCAACAACATAATATACTGTTGGTATTATTTTATTTTTGCTATTAAAGATTATATCAGTTATCTCCCTCTTTGAATCATCTATAATCTTCTTTGCTTGTTTTTCTTTGTTTAGAATCTTTCCTAATTTTTCCAAGACCATAAACATACCATCAAAAGTTGATGGTTCCTTAAAAGATATTACAGCTATGGATGCATCATCTAAGGTTTGAAACATTTTCTTTGTAAATATTGAAGAGGTGATAACTAAATCGGGCTTTAAGGAAATTATATATTCCAAGTTTGCATTATTTATTCCTCCTATGCTTTTTATATTTTTTGCCTCATCAGGGTAAGTGCAGAAATCTGTTCTGCCAATAAGTTTATCCTCGCTTTCTAAAAGGAATATCAATTCTGTTATTTGGGGAGAAATAGATATTATTTTCTTAGGATTTTTTATTCTTTGAGCTTTTTTATTTGCAAAAAATATCTCATTATTTGTTTCATTATTTTTATTGCAACTAAAAAACAAAGAACATAAAACAAAAATCAAAAATATGGTTTTGTATTTATTGGTTGATATATTATTATAAGAAAAATTATTCATCAAAAACTATGTATTTATTATCTATAATCTGTGTTTTAACGTCAAATATATTCTTTATATTTTCCTTTGTTAATATCCTTTGAGGAGAAGAAAAACCAAATAGGTTTCCCTTTTTAAGACTTATTATCTTATTTGAATATTGCAAAGACAAAGAAAGATCGTGAAGGATTATAAGTATGGTTATATTATTTTCTTCATTAATCTTTTTCAAAATATTTAATATATCTATCTTATGACGAATATCCAATGAAGAAAGAGGTTCGTCCAAAAGTATTATTGGAGTTTTTTGAGCCAATGCTCTTGCTATGAAAACTCTTTGTCTTTCCCCTCCACTAAGTTCTTTTATTGATCTATCCTTAAATTGCCAAGTGTTGGTTAAAAGCATACTTTGTTTAACTATATCTAAGTCTTGTTTTGAATCGTTTTGAAGGTGCTTTTGGTAGGGCATTCTTCCCATTATCACTATTTGATGTGCTGAAAAGTCAAAGAGAAATTCGTTTTCTTGATTAACAACAGAAATTTTTCTTGCCAAAGATTTGGGAGAATATTCTCTTATATCTTTTCCATCAATAATTATATTGCCATTTGTGGGAGAAATATTATTTGCAATCAAACGCAAAAGAGTAGTTTTTCCACTTCCATTTGTTCCAATAAGACTATAAAATCCTCCTTCTAAAAGTGAAAATGATACATCATTTAGTATAATATTCTCTCTTATCTTATAGGAAAGGTTCTTTACTTGTATTATTGTCTTATCTTCCATTGTTGTTTTTCTTCTTAGGGGTTTAGTTGTTTTTTTGCATTATAAAGAAGGTATATAAAAAAAGGAGCACCCACTAAGGATGTTATTGCACCTATTGGTAAAATAGAAGGAAATATAAGTGTTCGGGAAAGAATATCTGCTATTAACATAAATATTATACCTCCCAATATACTAAAAGGAATTAACCTTCTATTGTCTGCCCCAACAATTATCCTTACAATATGAGGTACAATTAATCCAACAAAACCTATAACTCCGCAAAAGGAAACTATTATTCCAACCATTAGGGTGGAGAAAAAAAGTATTACCTTCTTTGTTTTCTCAACATTAACTCCAAGATTCTTTGCACTATCTCCTCCAAGTAATAGGGCGTTAAGGTCCTTTGCATAAATTAGTATTATTGTTATTGAAATAAAAACAGAAAAAAAAGTAATTAAAACATCAGAATACCTACTTACAGAAACACTACCCATAGTCCAAAATATTATTTCATCCATATTTTGTTGGTTAAATATCATTAGAATTGATATTAATGCAGACATTAGGAAATTTATTGCTATTCCTGATAAAAGAAGTGTTGTAGTATGCAAACGATTTCCAACAGAAGAAATCTTTATTATTAAGAAAACGCTTAACATTGCAAAGAAAAAAGACATAAAAGATACGCCAAAGAATATTGAATCTAAATGAAGAACAATTGCCAAAGCGGCTCCCAAGGAAGCACCTGAGGAAACGCCCAATATATAAGGGTCAGATAGAGGATTACGAAATATTGCCTGATATGCACAACCGCAAACTGAAAGACCACAACCGCAAAGAATGCACATAATAAGACGAGGAATGCGAATATTCTCTAATATAAATAATGTGTTTTCTGTAAGTGGGAATATGCTTATATTACCTATGAAAAGAGAAATAAAGGATAGGACAATAATAAATAGTATTAATAGTATATACCAAAAGACATCACCTCTATTTTTCATATTCCTCAACTATTAACAATTTCATTTGCCTTATCCATTGCCTTTGTTATATGATCAAATACAAATTCTTTTCCTAATTTGTCAATAAATCTACTCTTTTCTAAGGTATGATATACATTGGGAACTACACCTGAGAGTATGACTTGTATTTTTTCCTTCTTGGATTTATTATATAAGTTGGTAAGATTCTTTATTCCCGTTGAGTCAATAAAAGGAACATTTCTCATCCTTATTATTCTAACCTTAGGTTTTGTTTTTATTGCATAACTTATCTCATCAAATTTATTGGCAACACCAAAGAAGAAAGGACCATCAATTTCATATACTTCTATATATTTTGAAATTTTTTGTTTTTCTATATTTTCTTCCTCTGGGTTCTCTGTTCTTTTTATCTCATTTTCTATAACCTTGATTGAGGATGTCTCCATTACACGTTTAATAAATGAAAAGGCAGCAATCAAAAGTCCAACTTCAATTGCTATTGTTAAATCAAATATAACCGTCAAAAAGAAAGTTGTTAGAAGAACAATTACATCGGAAATTGGATTATTTAATAATCCTTTAAATGTTCTCCACTCACTCATATTGTAGGCAACAACACAAAGAACGCCAGCCAAAGATGCAAAAGGTATATAGGCTATTAGTGGCATAAGAAATAGGAAAACAAGTATTAGAAATAGTGCATTAACCAATCCAGCAACAGGAGTTTTTCCTCCATTATTTATATTTGTCATCGTCCTTGCAATAGCACCAGTTACAGGAATACCACCAAAGAAAGGCACAACAATATTTGCTAATCCTTGACCAATTAATTCGGTGTTTGAATTATGCTTTTTCCCTGTTGCACCGTCAGCAACCATGGCAGAAAGCAAACTTTCTATTGCACATAAAACAGCTATTGTTAAGGCAGGACGTAATAACAAACCAATAGATGCAAGATTTATTGGCGGAGCAGATGCTTTGGGTAAAGGACTTCCCCCTATAAGTTCAGGATATTTTGTTCCAATGGTTGGAATATCTATTGCGAAGTATTGCTTTAATATAAATGTTACAAGGGTTAAAAGAATTATTGCCACAATACTTCCAGGAATTTTCTTAGTTACTCTACTCCAAGAAAAACTTATAACTATGGTTAAGACAGATATTGATGTTACAAAGGGATTAATTGTTGAAAAGTTCTCAAAATATAATTGCCATTTAGAAAAAAAATCAGAAGGAATAACCAATTCCTCTCCGCTTATAGAGGTTAATCCAAAGAAATCTTTTATTTGAGTTGAGACTAATATGAAAGCAATACCAGAGGTAAAACCAACAATAATTGGATAAGGCATAAACTTAATTATATCTCCCAAACGGAAAAGCCCCATAACAACAAGGATGATTCCACCAATTACTGTTGCAATTATTAATCCCGTAAAACCAAATTCAGAAATTATTCCAACGACAACAATGATAAAGGCTCCCGTTGGACCACCTATTTGTACATTACTTCCTCCAAGCAAAGAGACAATAAAGCCTCCAATTATTGCAGTTATTAATCCCTGTTGAGGAGATACACCAGAGGCAATACCAAAGGCAATAGCCAAAGGAATAGAAACAATACCCACAACAATACCTGCAATAAAATCTTGAAGAAATAACTCCTTAGAATAGGACTTATCTTTTACTATTTGAAATAATTTAGGAGAAAAAACCTCCTTTAAAGAAAATTTATTCATTAGTTATAAGGTAATTTTTTTGCAAAAGTACATAATAAAATGTTATTCATAAATCCTTTTCCCCTTTTTGTCTGACCGCCCGCCAAGCGGCATTTATTTGTCCTACGGAAGGCAGGTATTACATTTATGGATTTTATTTTAAAATGATTTAATAAAAAAGTCTTGAATATCAGTTTAAACAATAACACTTTTTTAGAAAAATAAAATATTTAACATTTTTTCCTTCAAATGTTAAATTCCGAAACTTAAAAATTGAAAATCGCCATTTGTATTTTTGAAAATAATTTTGTACCTTTGCCGAAACAAAGTTTCCTTTAAGGGCAGGAAAGCTCTAATATTTCCAAATTCTATTTTCATCTATATTTACAAAATAATAACTTAATTATTAGTTTGTTATCTTTGAATAAAACTTCATTTTAGAAAAATAAATCTTCGTTTTAGCAAATTATTTCTTCGTTTTAGCAAAATAAAACAGCGTTTTATTTGAGTAAATCTTCGTTTTTTTTCTTTAAAAATTAGATTTTAGTTTTTTTAATTAAAAATATAGAAAAATAGATTAAAATTTGTTTGGATTGTATTGATAATTAATAATTTGAAAAACTGAAATTCCGTTAGGAAAAATAAAGGTCGGTTGCCGACAAAAATTGAGTGAAATG